>JALSTF010000203.1 GCA_026983895.1 Sulfurovum sp. | reverse complement strand
AACAGGAGTAAACCGGTCATTGTGGCGACCCAGATGCTGCTTTCCATGACCACCAAGGAGAGCGCATCACGTGCTGAGATCAGCGATGTGGCCAATGCGGTGCTTGACGGTGCGGATGCGGTGATGCTCTCCGAAGAGAGTGCTATCGGCCAAAATCCGGTCCTGGCCGTGCAGACGATGGTCAAGACCATACAGGCGGCGGAAGCGTACTATCCCTACGAAAAATTCGGAGTGTTCGATATGCACGACCAGGGAGACAAGATAGACGAAGCTGCTGTCCGCCTTTCCAAAAGCTTGCAATGTTCGGGGATCATTGCGATGACCGCTTCGGGAAGTACCGCTAAAAAAGCAGCGCGCTACAGACCCAGCCAGCCCATCTATGCGGTAACACATGACCAAAAGACAGCACAGTCTCTTACGCTTGTGTGGGGCATTGTTCCTGCATTTTCGGTAGCCAAGAATGATTTGCGTACCATGATGGCAGAAGTAATGAAAGAAGGGTTGGAGCGAGAAGTGCTTAGTCTGGACAGCGCCTACATACTTGTTGCAGGCGATCCGGTAGGCGTCCCCGGATCGACCAACCTCATCCGTGTGGTGACACGCTATGAAATGGAGTTCTTCTCATCGCTTGCGCAGGAAGAGAAGTGGGTGGATTGATATATTGTTATGCTTCCATCCATTTCTGTTCAAACAGATTCAAGGGAATGCCCTGTGAAAAATAGAACCCCTGGATGCTGTCGCATCCCATGTCTTTGAGAATATCCAGCTGTTTTTCGGTTTCGACACCTTCTGCCAGGACTTCCAGTCCAAGAGCATGACCCATGACGATGATGGCTTCGACGATAATATGGTCCTGTGAATCGAGTATCAGCTCTTTGATGAAAGAGCGGTCGATCTTGATCTTGTCCACCTGTAGTTTTTTAAGATGGCTGAGAGAGGAATAGCCTGTACCGAAATCATCGATCGAAAGTTTGAATCCCATGACTTTCAAAGCATGGATGATATGGTTCGCATGGATTTCATTCTCAAGGAGGATCTCTTCGGTCAGTTCCAGTTCTATCTGACAGAGAAGCGCTCCGAATGTATCATACAGCTTCCGCATTTCCAGAAGAAATTCCTGATGATGAAAAAGAGCATTGGAAACATTGACTGAAAGTTGGATCTCATCTTTTTTATCTCTATGCCAGCGCTGCAACTGTACAAGTGCCTGTTTTAAAATGAAGAGATCCAGTTTGTAGAGTTCTCCCGCTTCTCCGGCAAGTGAGAGGAACTCTTTCGGGTAGAGAAGTCCCTCTCGCGGATGTGCCCAGCGTATCAGTGCTTCCGCACCCAGCAGAGTATGTGTCTGTGTATCGAACTGGGGCTGCAGGTACATTTGGATCTCTCCCTGTTCTACTGCAGTGGAAAGTTCTGTTTCCAAACGAAGTTTTGTGAGCAGCGTATCACTGTTCCTGGCAAAGAAAGCATAGCGGTTCTTTCCCTGTTTTTTGGCTTCATAAAGGGCGATATCCGCAGCTTTTTGCAAAGTATCCGCTTCTTTCCCGTGTTCAGGGAACAGTGCGATACCGAGGCTGAGGTTCAGCCGCAATGCGATATGATCGACAGCAATACTCTCTTTCATGCTCTTCTGTATTTTTCGTAAAATATGGGCAATTTCATTCAGATCATAGAAATCTTCTACGATGATAGCAAATTCATCTCCTCCCATTCTGGCGAACAGGTCTGAAACACGCAGAAGTTTTTTGATCCGCTGACTGAGCTGATGCAGGACTTCGTCACCCATTTTATGTCCCAGGGAGTCATTGATACGTTTAAAATTGTCCAGATCTATAAGGATCAGGGCTACACGATGCCCACGGCGTTTGCCAAGTTCAATGGCCCTTTCAAACTCCAATTGGAATACACGACGGTTGAAAAGGCCGGTCAAACTGTCATAGTTGGCCAGCTTTTGCAACTCTTTGCGTGCTTCTACCATTTCTGTTTCATCGATCAGTGTACCGATGATGGCGCGTTCCCCTTCATAGTGAAAGACTGAACCGTATACACGGATATATTTTATTTCACCTGTTTTTGTAAGGCCCCGAAAGCTGTATTCGATGCTTTCAGCCATCCCTTCGACCCTTTGTCTTATTTTTTCGGCAGTTTTCTCACGGTCATCGGGATGTGTCAGATCAAGATTGCTTTTCCCGATCAACTCTTCCCTGCTGTAACCGAATATCTCTGCAAAACGTTCATTGACATAAGTGAAATGGCCATTGCGGATGATGTATGTACCGATCACGGCATGTTCTACCAGAACCCGGAATTTTTCATCCGAATCAAGAAGGCCGTCATGGAAAATACGATTCTTTTTTTCACGATCCATCAGTCAGCTCTTTTTCTCACTTTTTCGATTCATTGTCATTACTTCTTGAACACATTCCCCAGCATCCCTTTAATGGCTCCCTGCAGGTCTGCGGGGTAGATGACGAACTTGGAGTTCTGGCTTTTGGAGATCTGTTCGAGTGAGTTGATGTAGCGGTCTCCGAGCAGGAACATGGCCGGCAACTCTTTGTCCTGAATGTTGTCGGAGATGAGGCGGATGGCTTCAGCCGAGGCGTTGGCCAAAGCTACTTGTGCTTCGGCTTCTCTTTTGGCCGCTTCGAGTTTTCCGTCGGCTTCGAGGATGGCAGCGTTCTTGTTCCCCTCTGCCGTGGTCTCGATGGCACGCCTTTCTCTCTCAGCCGCAGCCTGTCTTTCCATGGAATCCTGCATGGAAGCCGAGGGGGAGATGTCCTGGATCTCTACCGATTTGACCGTTACGCCCCAGTCTGCGACATCGTCGATGATCTGGTCTTTGAGCTTGGCCTTGATGTGTTCCCTGTTGGAAAGGGCTTCATCGAGGCTCATTTCGCCGAGGATGGAGCGCAGGGTGGTCATGACCAGCTGCTGGATGGCGAGGTAGAAGTCCTCCACACCATAGATGGCATCCTGGGGGCGGGTGACACGGATAAAGGTCACGGCATTGGTAAGGATGACGGCATTGTCCCTGGTAATGACCTCCTGCTGCGGAATGTCGAGGATGATGTCACGTGTGGAGACCTTCTGGCGTATTGCATCGAGATAGGGGATGATGATATTCAGGCCCGGTTTGAGAGTACGGCTGAACTTTCCGAGCCGCTCGACGACCCACTCTTCCCCCTGGGGGACGATATTGATACCTTTGTAAATAGTGATGACCACGCCTGCGGCGATGAGCAGCATGATGAAAAGTGTTGCTTGCATAGTAGATTTCCTTTAGTTGGTGTGTATGGCTGGGATAACCCTGATGAGCTGTCCCTGTACCTCTTTGATGCTTACGCGGGAACCTTCTGCAAGTTCCATATCGCTTGTCGCACGCCAGACTGTGTTTCCCAGGACAGGTGTATCGAAACGGACCGCTCCGCGATGGTGGGGTGCGATGGCTTCCGTGACCGTACCGAGAGTGTCGAAGCCGTAATCGGACTGTCCCGTGTTCGAAACGGTAGGCTGCCGTTTGAAATACTTGAAGAGCAGGGTGACGATACCTACCGAGAGCAGGATCCAGAGGATCAGCTGCAAGAGAAAGTTCATGTTGACGACAAGGTCGAGCAGGCCGACGAGAATGGCGGCCAGGCCAAAACCGAGTGTAATGAACGTCCCTGTTGCCATTTCGGCGATAATGAAAAGCAGCCCCAGGAGGACCCAGTGCCACCAGGTAACGGTATGTGTTAAAAATTCGATCAAGACTACTCCTCCAGCGCTATTAAAATAAATTATAGCATAAAGGAGTAATAATAAGTATATTTTGGGTATAATCCCGGAAATTTTATAGTATCAAGGATAATTATGTCAACTTTAAATGTATATTATGACAAAGATTGTGATATCAATATCATCAAATCTAAAACAGTAGCAATGATCGGTTTCGGGTCACAAGGACATGCACATGCAGAAAACCTTAGAGATTCCGGTGTTGAAGTCGTAGTAGGACTTAGAGCAGGCGGAAGCTCTTGGGCAAAAGCGGTTGCAAAAGATTTTGAAACATTGACGGTTGCAGAAGCGACTGCAAAAGCAGATGTCGTGATGATCCTTCTTCCGGATGAGAATCAAAAAGAGATCTATGACAATGAAATCGCACCGAACCTCAAAACAGGTGCAACGATCGCTTTCGGCCATGGTTTCAATATCCATTATGGAAGAATCAAGCCAAGAAAAGACATCAACGTTACGATGATCGCGCCCAAAGCGCCCGGACATACTGTACGTTCAGAATTTGTAAGAGGCGGCGGTATTCCGGATCTTATCGCTGTAGGGCAGAACCCGAGCGGTACGACAAAAGAGCTTGCACTTTCTTATGCTTCAGCGATCGGCGGCGGTAGAACTGCGATCATCGAAACAACATTCAAAGATGAAACAGAAACCGATCTCTTCGGTGAGCAGGCTGTACTTTGCGGCGGAGTTTCTTCATTGGTACAGGCTGGGTTTGAAACATTGACTGAAGCGGGTTATGCTCCTGAAATGGCATACTTCGAGTGTCTTCATGAACTTAAGCTCATCGTTGACCTTATGTTCGAAGGCGGTATTGCAGATATGAGATATTCTATTTCCAATACGGCAGAGTATGGGGATTATGTTTCCGGTAAACGTGTCATCAATGATGAGTCCAAGAAAGCGATGAAAGAGATCCTTAAAGAGATCCAGGACGGCAGATTTGCAAAAGACTTTATCTTGGAAGGTCAGGCAGGATACCCGCGTATGAATGCTGAGAGAGCAAATGACCAGGAACTTCTTATTACTAAAACAGGGAATAAGCTTAGAGAAATGATGCCGTGGATCTCAGCCAACAAAATAGTAAACCAGGACGAGAATTAACAGTTTTTGCGAACACTTGTATTAGTGTTCGGTTAAACTAGTTATTCTATACTTACAGAGTAAGAGCACCAGAAGGAACCAAATTCATTCTCCCCTGATAGTAATTTCGGTCTCCCTTTTTCATAAGATTTTTTTCCTCCTCCTTTTAAAACTTCTTGGTGCTCTTTACCCCCTTTCAAAACCATTACTTCGATATAATACTCCTGTATCAACCCATAGTCTGAAATGAACAAAATCAAAAAGAGCGGATTCTCATGGCACCTCGATCTTCCAAGAACAGTAAAGCAGCAAGCAGCAGAAAACGGACAGGAAGTGCTAACAAAAATTCTGCAAGATCAGCAAAACCCAGGCCAAAATCAAAAAAAAGAACGCTCAAGAAAAAAAAGAGTACAGCAAAGATAAGGGTGATCCTTTCCCTGGGGATCTTTTTAATGGTCTCTCTGATCGCATTCGGATACTATTTGGGGCAGAATGGAAAGAGCACATTTTCCCAGACGACGGTACACAGTACTTCAAGTCAAAAAGTGCATTATCGAAAAAATACTTCAGGCGTCTTTTCAAAAGTGAAAGCTAAACGTCCCCCGGTGAAAAAAACAGCGGCGGGCCCCAAGAAAGAAAAACAGCAGGGAATGGCTCAGTCCAAAAACAAGGCCGCTTTGGCTTACCGTACCAAAAAACCGAAACTTGTGATCATCATTGATGATGTCTCGAATGCAAAGCAGCTCAAACATATCAGAGCACTGGGATTCCCTGTCACCCCGTCCATATTCCCGCCCTCAAAACTTTCCATGCAGAGCTACAAGCTTGCCAGAGGTTTGCAGCACTACATGATACACCTGCCCATGGAGTCTGGCAGTAAACAGTTTAACACGCAGTTAAAAACACTTAAAATTTCATTTTCCAAAAAGCAGATGGAGAAACGTATCAAAGAGATACGCAGCCTTTTCCCGACGGCCCGATATATCAACAATCATACCGGCTCTGTCTTTACAGGTGATTATAAAGCCATGCATACGCTTTACGGCTTGATGAAGAAAGAGGGATTCCTTTTCATCGACAGCCGGACGACAGCTTCCTCGAAAGTACGGAAGATCGCCCATGAGTACGGAGATGCCTATGTGGCAAGAGATATTTTTATGGATAATATCCAAACAGTTCCCTCTATTCATCAGCAATTGAAAAAAGCGGTGAAGATCGCCAAAAAGAAGGGCTATGCTATCGCTATCGGACATCCGCACAAGGCGACGATGCGAGCGCTTGCTTCTGCCGGGAACCTGTTTAAAGATGTGGAACTTGTCTACATCGACCAGATATACAAAAATCCGTAAAATCTGACAATCTGACATATTTTTACTCCATCTTCCCCCAAACTGTTATCATAAACCCAAAAAGGATGGATATGAGTACATTGTTTACTGAACATATAACTGAACTTGAGAGTATGAAAAAGTATCCAAAGGAGCTTTTTTACCGTGGAGATCTTTCTCTTTTGCAGCGCCCCAAAGTTTCTATAGTGGGAACCAGGACACCTTCCCTGTATACACAGCATTTCACAACGGAACTTGTCAGGGCACTGGCTAAGCGCGGTGTCTGTATCGTCAGCGGTGCAGCGATGGGTGTGGATGCTCTGGCGCACAGGGCAGCGGGGGCTGACAATACCATCGCCGTACTTGGCAACGGCCTGGATATACGCTATCCTGTGATCAACAGTGCATTGATAGCTTCCATAGAACGTTCAGGACTCTTGTTGAGCCAGTTCAATGACGGTTTTCGTGCGACAGGATGGAGTTTTGTGGTCAGAAATGAACTGGTGGTCGCACTGGGGGAGATACTCATCGTGACGGAAGCGGATCTTGAAAGCGGTTCTCTGCGTTCTGTGGAATTCGCGCAGAAGATGGGAAAAAAGATCTTCGTTCTTTCACACAGACTGAATGAGAGTCTTGGGACCAACAGGCTTTTGCATGAGGGAGAGGCTGAAGCGATCCATGATATAGAAGCTTTTGCTTCCAAATTCGGCAGAGCGGTGGAGGAAGAACGGCCCAAAGATGCATTCTTCTATTTCTGTCAGAAAATGCCGACTTTCGATCAGACAGTGGAAAAATTTGGTGACAGAGTATATGAAGCGGAGCTGGAGGGAAGCATCACGATACAAAACGGTATCGTGATGCTGCAATAATTATTTGATAGCGTCGAGTTGTCTGATGAGTTCTTCAAGAGAAGATTCGGGAAGCATTCCGGCCTGTACGAACTGGACATTCCCTTTTTTATCCAAAGCGACCATAAAAGGAATACTTCCTCTCCATTGGGCTCTCTGTGAGATATAGTTGGTGAAGTTCCCCGCTTTTTCATCGGCAACGACAATGTAGTTCATACCTTTTTCTTTGGCGAACTGCTGAAGCTGTGCATTGTTCAAACCCTGCACTTCAATGGAAATGACAGCAAGTTTGTTCTTGTATTTCTTTTGAAGATCGATCAAGTGGGGGATAGAGGCGAGACACGGCGGGCATCTATGTCCGAAGAATTCCAAAAAGACGATCTTGCCTTCCAGTCCTTTGATATGGAAACCCTGTTCCGTTCCCGTTATCTGATGGGTGACCCCTTTGATATCGGTGATATTCATCACCGGTTGTTTGGCGGCAGCTTCTGAAAATGCAGAAAATGTGAACAGCATCAATGCAGACAGTAAAATATGTTTCATAAAAACCCTTTTTTTGTTGAATTATACACATTATACATTAATGAAGATGTAGAAATCGTGTAATGCCTCGAAAATGATGAAGAAAAGGTAAAAAAGATTCTAAGAGCATCCGGAAGTTTTAAAAGGAGGAGGAAAAAATCTATGAAAAGGGAGACATAAATTCAAGTCAGGGGAGAATGAATTTTTGTTCTTTTCGAATGCTCTTATGCTGGAAGTATAATGCAGCAAGTTTAACCGAACACTAATAAGCTTTGTGTAGAATGGTAAATATCGAATTTTAAGAATGGAGTGACGATGATGTTAAAGAGAGTAGGGGTTGGTTTGGGTCTATTGACTGCCGTGGCCTTTGGCGGTGTTTCGCTTGAACAGGAGATAGGACAGATGCTGATGGTCGGCTTTCACGGAACGAGTGCCCAGAAGAACAGCCGTATCTGCCAGGATATCAGGAAATATCATATCGGTGCAGTGATCCTTTTTGACTACAATCCGGTAGACAAAAGCAAACCGAAGAATATTGCGAACAAGAAACAGTTGAAAGCACTGACGTCACAACTTCAACAATGTTCCTATGACGGGAAACTGTTGATCGCAGTAGACCAGGAAGGCGGAAAAGTGCAGCGGCTAAAAAGACGATACGGATTTTACGGCAACTTTCCCAAAGCATCCGATGTAAAAAAAATGGATCGAAGCCAGATCAAAAAAACCTATAGAAGAATGGCGAAGGAGCTGAAGGGTACAGGGATAAACTATGATCTTGCACCGGTGGTGGATCTCGATATCAATCCAAGGAACCATGTGATACACGGGCTGGGACGCTCTTTCGGAAAAGATCCGAAAAAAGTGGCGGCGTATGCAGGTACGTTCATTGATGCGATGCATTATTACGGTGTACTGACCGCACTGAAACATTTTCCGGGGCACGGCTCTTCTGTAGGCGATACCCATAAAGGATTTGTCGATGTAACGAACCTGTGGAAACCGGTCGAACTTGAACCTTACAGGCTGCTCAATAAAAAGGCCGATACCGTTATGGTTGCCCATGTCTTCAATAAAAAGCTCGATGCCAAATATCCTGCAAGCCTTTCCGGCAGAACCGTGAATGGGATATTGAGAAAAAAGCTTGGCTTCAACGGTGTAGTGATCACCGACGATATGCAAATGGGGGCCATAAGTAAAAAATATACTTTGAAGGAGAGGTTGAAACTTGCGATCAACGCCGGAGATGATATGCTGATCTTCGGTAATCAGCTTGATCCGAGGCATACAGTGAGTGCCCGGACACTGGTAGATACGATCAAAGCCCTGGTGAAAAAAGGTGAGGTAAACCGGAAAAGTATA
>JALSTF010000202.1 GCA_026983895.1 Sulfurovum sp. | reverse complement strand
TGCTTGATGAACTTTTGGCTTTGGGTGGCTCATCTGCCGGAGCGAGACCAAAAGTCTTGGTACAGTTAAGCGATGATAAAAAAGAGGTTATACATGGCAGACAAAAGCTAAGAGATGGTTTTTCACACTATATGGTGAAGTTCTCAAACGCACATGACGGCAAAGAGAGCGGGGCTGTGGAGTATGCCTATTCGCTTATGGCAAAAGAAGCCGGTGTAGAGATGCCGGAGACAGCTTTGATAGAGGGAAAACACGGGCGATATTTTGCCGTAAAGAGATTTGACAGAGTAGGAGATGAGAGGGTGCATATGCACTCGGTTGCAGGGCTTGTCCATGCCGATTTTAGGTATCCTGCACTTGATTATGATGATTTGATGCGATTGACGTTGCATTTGACCAAGCATTATGAAGATGTCAGCAAGATGTTTCGATTGGCTTGTTTTAATCTCTTTGCTCACAATCGTGACGACCATGCCAAAAACTTCTCGTTTTTGATGGATAGTAAGGGTGCTTGGAGGCTTTCTCCTGCGTATGATTTGACATTTTCGTATGGTGTCGGGGCTGAACATAGCACGATGTATTTGGGAGAGGGTAAATATCCGACACAAGAGCATCTGCACAAGCTTGCATCAAAGTATCATATCAAAAACGCAAAGGAGATCATAGATGAGGTGCGATACGGTATAAGTTTGCGGGAGACGATAGCCAAGGAGATAGGCATATCAAAAGAAGTCATGGAAACAGAAATCGGACAGTGAAAATACACTTCATAGAAATGACCCAACGGGAAAAATAATCCTAATCGTATTGTAATTATTTCGTGATTGATATATGAGCATGGCTGAGAGGAAGGGATTCGAACCCTCGGTGGGTTGCCCCACACAGACGTTCCAGGTCTGCACCTTCGACCACTCGGACACCTCTCAACATAAAAAGAGCTTACGCTTAAATAAGTAAAGCAGAAGCACCTCTCCCCAGATCCCTGCGGCACACAGTAAAGAAGGATGGGCTGCTACGTTCCCGTCCTGACCCGCTGTCCCTCAGTACCGTTGCACAGGTCTGAAAAGAGGCAACGGGATTATAGCAAAGGATAGCTTATAGATGAGCTTTTGAGGAGGGATAAGGAAAGAGGAAGTGGTGTTTTGATGTGCTTGGCTGCTGTTTTAAGGTTTGTTTTTCACACCCTGTGCAAAATTCCTCACTCCTCACTCTCCGCGTGCCCAATACTCCATTCATTGAAAGGAAGGGCTTCGAAATGCAGTTTTTCGATACCAAACGCATAGCTGTTGGCTACGGTGACAATAGTGATCTTTTTGATACCATGTTTTTTGTAGAGAGAAAATTTGTTTTGGGACTTGACCCAGAAGCTCTCTTCACTCTCGAACGGAGCAGGTATGATCAGTTCACTCTGTTCTGTGATATAGCCATGGATCCCGAGTGTCTTGAAGCGTATACCGTGTTTAATAAGCGTGAGTGCTATCATGGTGTCGAACTGTGCACCGAAAGGCTGTCCGGCAGTAAGGTATTTGACAAAAGCGAAATCATAGAGGAGCATCTTTTTCCCGCTGCGTTTAATGGCATTGTCAATGAAATAGAGTATCCCCTCTTCCTGAAAGCGTTTGATACTGCTGTATACGAAGTCTTTGGAGATACGGAAGTGCTCTTTGGTAAAACTGTAGATCTGGTGTGTGGTCATGGGCTGGGAGTTGTAGCGTGCAAGCATGAGAATGAGTGACTGTTCGTTGGGGTTGAACTGTTGCTGGAAGAATTGTTTCATACGCAAAGTGGTGTTCCCCGCCTGTTTTGCCATAGCAGGAAGGGTCCCCGCTTTGAGAAAGTGGTTGAAGGCAATGGTGGAAGAAGAAGCGTTCTCGAAAGCGAGGAACTCTTCGTAGTCGAGCGGAAAGAGCTGAACCGGTATCAGGTTCTCTTCCTGCAAAGCTGTGCGGCTTAGAAGAATGAGGCGTTCGACCAAAGGGAAAGTATCCAGCATCCCCTCCTCATAATGGTCCAGGATAAGTTCCCTGATATCATACTCCTGTATGTAAGCTTGCAGAGGCAGCGTATCCAGGGTATTGAGGATGAGGTTTGGATCTTCAAGGTCGATATAGAGTGTCTGTTCATCCTGCTCTTTCAGATAATCCAGGACCAAGGCGGTCTTTCCGCATCCTCTGGCTCCGAAAAGATTAACATTCCCCCTTTCCGGCAGTTGTGTTTTTCGCAGAATATACTGCGTATTTTGAGGCGGATGTTCGTGATAATATTCAAGCAGGTCCATTGAAAATACTCCAAAGTTTCCTTTTTATAAGGAAATAGATTTTCGTATTGTACCGTTTTTAGGGTTAAAACCATTGCACCTTTTAAAAAGTTTGGATATAATTCGCGTTCCTAAATTTATGTTAGAGGGTTGATCCCCTGTGTTTAGGCACCTTGGCTTTGCCATGCTGACGAGTTCTTTAAAGGGTAACAATGGAAAAAATTAGATTGAAGCTTAAAGCTTATGATCATCGTGTTTTAGACAGATCAGTTGCTGCTATCGTAGATGCAGTCAAGCGTACAGGCGCAGAGATTAGAGGGCCAATTCCAATGCCAACTAAATTGAAGCGTTATACGGTTCTTAAATCACCGCACGTCAACAAAGATTCGCGTGAGCAGTTTGAGATCAGGATTCATGGAAGAATGATCGACATCGTTTCGGCGACTTCAGATACAATCGATTCACTGATGAAGTTGGATCTTGCACCTGAGATCGAAGTCGAAATCAGATCAATGGACAAGTAGGAGTAGAAAATGGAATTTATCGTAGAAAAAATTGGTATGAGCAGAACTGTTGATGTACCAAGCGTTCCTGTCACACTTCTCAAAGTCGTTGATACGAAAGTGTGTGAAGTAAAAGAAGACGGAAAAGCGCTTGTAGCGTATAACAGCTCAAAAAAGATCAATAAAGCGATCGAAGGTCAGCAGACAAAATTTGGTGTCTCCAAAGAGTTCAACAAATTTATGACCATCGAGGTAGCTGAAGGTACTGAAGCAGGTGACCTCAATGCGGCGCCATTGGCGGAAGCAGCAGTTGTCAAGACATCTTTGAACACCAAAGGTAGAGGTTTCCAGGGTGGTATGAAGCGTCACGGATTTGGCGGCGGACCTGGTTCGCACGGACACAGATTTGGTAGAAGAATCGGTTCTATCGGTAATGCAGAGTGGCCTGGCCGTGTACAGAAAGGCAAGAAAATGCCTGGACAGTACGGGAACACTAAAACAACAGTAAAAAATGACGTTGTGTCATTCGATGCTGAGAACGGCATCCTAGTATTAAAAGGTTCAATTCCTGGTCATAATGGTGCCAGAGGATTGGTAAGGATAGTTAAATAATGAAAACAACAGTAATCAAAACAACAGACCTTCCACAGGCATTTTTGGAAGTTCACCCTCACAACCTTTACCTTTACTGTAAAGCGTATGCAGCTGGACTTAGAGCAAATACAGCTCAGACAAAGAACAGATCTGCGGTAAGTGGTGGCGGGAAGAAACCATGGGCACAAAAAGGTGGCGGACGTGCAAGAGCAGGTTCATTGAGATCTCCTATTTTTGTTGGCGGTGGTGTAGCGTTCGGACCAAGTACGAACAAGAACTACAACCAGAAGGTCAACAAGAAGCAGAAGAAACTTGCACTTTACCATGCATTGGCTGAACTGGCTGCGAACGAGAGACTTCTTGTCGTGGACAACATTGCTATCGAATCGGGTAAGACAAAAGATGCTTTGGCATTCGTGAACGGACTTAAGCAGAGAGATGTACTTGTCGTCAAAGAGATGATCGACGACAAAACATTCCTGGCATTCAGAAACCTTCAAAATGCCTATCTTGTTGAAGCGAACGAGCTGAACGCTTACCTTGCGGCTGCATATCACTCCGTAGTGATCGAAAAAGCAGTATTTGATAAATTGACAAAAGAGGCTTAAGATGGCAGATATTACAGATATTAAATCAATTATGTATACAGAGAAGAGCCTGGCTCTTCAGGAAGAAGGTGTCATCGTAGTTCAAACAACTCCAAGAATGACTAAAAATGGTCTGAAAGAAGTCTTCAAAGAGTTCTTCGGGATCACTCCACTTAGAGTTAACTCCATGAGAGTCAACGGTAAAGTGAAAAGATTTAAAGGTGTCGAGGGGAAAAGACCTGACTTGAAAAAGTTCTATGTCAAGCTTCCTGAAGATGCGAAAATCGAAAGCTTAGCGGTATAAGGATAGAAGATGGCAATTAAAACATATAAACCAACCACACCATCCCGTCGTTATATGACCAACCTTGACAGCGGTGATATCACTGCAAAGGCAAGTGTCAGAGCCCTGCTCAAGAATCTTCCAAGATCTGCAGGTAGAAACAGTAACGGTAGGATCACATCTCGTCACAGAGAAGCAGGTGCGAAGAAACTTTACAGAATCATCGATTTCAAGAGAAATAAATTCGGTGTTGAAGGTACTGTGGCTACGATCGAATACGATCCGTACAGAAACTGTAGAATCTGCCTGATCAACTATGTTGACGGTGACAGAAGATATGTGCTTCAGCCAAAAGGCCTGAATGTCGGCGACAAGATCATGTCTGCAGAGTCCGGACTGGACATCAAGACAGGGAACGCGATGAAGCTCAAGAACATCCCTGTGGGTACATTGGTACACAACATTGAACTGAGCCCTGGACACGGCGGACAGATTGCCCGTTCAGCAGGCGGATACGCTCAGATCATGGGTAGGGACGGGAAATATGTCTCTCTCAGACTCCCGTCAGGTGAGATGAGATATGTACTTGGTGAGTGTCTTGCGACTATCGGTACGGTTGGGAATGAAGATTTCTCCAACATCGTCATCGGTAAAGCAGGTAGAAGCAGACACCTCGGAATCAGACCACAGACACGTGGTTCTGCCATGAACCCGATCGATCACCCGCACGGTGGTGGTGAAGGTAAGACAAACTCAGGTCGTCATCCGGTATCTCCTTGGGGTATGCCAACTAAGGGTTACAAGACTCGTAAGAAAAAAGCCAGTGATAAACTTATCATCAGCAAGAGAAAAAAGTAAGGGGCTAAGATATGGCAAGATCGACAAAAAAAGGTCCATTCATCGATGGTCACCTAATGAAAAAAGTGCTTAAGGCAAAAGAAGAAGGTTCAAACAAACCGATCAAAACATGGTCAAGAAGATCTGTGATCTTCCCTGAATTCATCGGTTTGACAATCAATGTGCACAATGGAAGACAATTTATCCCAGTGTTCATTACAGAGAACCACGTAGGATACAAACTGGGTGAATTTGCACCAACAAGAACATTTAAGGGCCATAAAGGTTCTGTTCAGAAGAAGGTAGGTTAATCATGAGTAGAGCATTATTGAAATTTGTAAGAGTCTCACCTACTAAAGCGAGATTGATTGCAAGAGAAGTTCAGGGAATGAATGCGGAACTTGCATTGGCTTCACTTGAATTCATGCCGAACAAAGCTGCAGGCATCATTTCAAAAGTGATCGCGTCTGCAGTTGCCAATGGCGACTTCGAACCTGAAGAGGTAGAGATCACCTCTTGTAGAGTGGATAAAGCAGCTGTCATGAAAAGATGGAGACCTAGGGCAAGAGGTACTGCGTCAAGAATCATTAAACCAACAGCACATATCCTTGTAGAAGTTGGTCCAGCGAAAAAAGATGGGGAGGACGCATAATATGGGTCAGAAAGTCAATCCAATAGGTCTTAGACTAGGGATCAACAGAAACTGGGAGTCAAGATGGTTCCCGGCAAAAGAAAGAACAGCGGATTTCATCGCTGAAGATTACAAGATCAGAAAATTCTTGAAAAAAGAACTTTTCTATGCAGGTGTTTCCAATATCATCATTGAAAGAACGGTCAAGAAACTCAGAGTGAATATCATTACTGCGAGACCTGGTATCATCATCGGTAAAAAAGGTGCGGATATAGAGAAGCTGAAAACAACTCTTGTCAAAATGCTTGGCAAAGATGTTGCGATCAATATCAAAGAAGAAAAGCGTCCTCAAGCTTCTGCACAATTGGCAGCTGAGAATGTTGCAACACAGCTTGAAAGACGTGTTGCTTTCAGACGTGCGATGAAAAAAGTGATCCAGGGTGCATTGAAATCAGGTGCAAAAGGGATCAAGATTTCTGTATCAGGAAGACTCGGCGGTGCTGAAATGGCAAGAACTGAGTGGTATCTTGAGGGAAGAGTTCCTCTGCATACGCTCAGAGCGAAGATCGACTACGGTTTTGCCGAAGCACAGACTACATACGGGATCATTGGTATCAAAGTATGGATTTTCAAAGGCGAAGTCCTTGCAAAAGGTATTCAGGCTGAGCCGAAAGAAGAGAAAAAAGGTGGACGCAGACCATCGAGAAAGAGAGGTGAATAACTATGTTAATGCCTAAAAGAACCAAATGGAGAAAGCAGCAGAAAGGCCGTAACCGCGGTAAATCTTTCAGAGGCAACAAGATTGAATTCGGTGATATCGCGATCAAAGCGGTAGAAGCCGGAAGAATCGATTCCCGCCAAATCGAAGCGGCGCGTATTACGATGACAAGAAAGATCAACAGAACAGGTAAGACATGGATCCGTGTTTTTCCGGACAAGCCTCTTACAGCCAAGCCTCTTGAAACAAGGATGGGTAAAGGTAAAGGTGCTGTTGACAAATGGGTTATGAATATCAAACCAGGAAGAATTATCTTTGAAATGGCAGGTGTTGAAGAATCTCTAGCGAGAGAAGCACTCACACTGGCAATTCATAAAATGCCATTTAAGTGTAAAATCATCACTGCAAAGGATAGTCATGAAATATATTGATTTGAAAGACAAAAGCGAAGCAGAACTAGTTGCAATGCTTAAAGAGAAAAAACTTGAATTGTTTACATTGAATGCAAAGCAAAAAACGATGCAGCTCACAAACACTTCTGAGTTAAGAGTAGCGAAAAAAGATATCGCTAGAATCCAGACAGCATTGACTGCTGCTAGAGCGAAGTAAGGGGTCATTTATGCCAAAAAGACAAATAACAGGTACTGTGATTAAGAAGGCCGGAGACAAAACTGCAACTGTATTGGTTGAGAGAAGAGTACTTCACCCAAGATATCACAAAACAGTAAAAAGATTTAAGAAATATCTTATCCATGATGAGAAGAATGAAATTAATGTTGGAGATACAGTGACTGCTATCGAGTGCAGACCGCTTTCCAAAACAAAAAGTTTCAGACTTCTTGAGATCGTGAAGAGAGGAGAAGTGTAATGATCCAGGGATTTACTAGATTGAATGTAGCGGACAACTCCGGTGCGAAAGAGATCATGTGTATCAAGGTCCTTGGCGGATCAAAAAGAAGATATGCATCAGTAGGTGACGTGATTGTCGCTTCTGTAAAGAAAGCACTTCCAACCGGAAAAGTAAAAAAAGGCAAGGTCGTTAAAGCGGTCGTTGTAAGAACAAAGAAAGAGATCCAGAGAGAAAATGGGTCACTTATCAGATTTGACGACAATGCTGCAGTGATCATTGATGACAAAAAAGAGCCGATAGGTACACGTATCTTCGGCCCAGTAAGTCGTGAAACAAGATATGCGGGATTCATGAAAATCGTATCCCTTGCACCGGAGGTATGGTAATGGCAAAGAAGTTCAAGATCAAAAAAGGTGATCAGGTCATGATCATCGCTGGTGATGATAAAGGCAAGACGGGAGAAGTACTCCAAGTTCTTCCAAAGAAAGATGCTGTCATCGTTGCAGGCTGCAAATTGGCTAAAAAAGCTGTGAAGCCCAGCGAGCAGAACAAAGAGGGTGGATTTGCAAATGTTGAAATGCCTATCCATATCTCAAATGTAAAAAAAGTAGAGGGCTGATCTTATGAGTAGAATGAAGCAAAAGTACAATGACATCGTTCCTGCACTAAAAGAAGAGTGTGGTGTTGATAATGCGATGCAGACTCCGAAGCTTGAGAAGATCGTGATCTCTGTAGGTGCGGGGGAAGAAGGAAGAGATTCCAAACTCATTGCAAATATGGCAGATACGATCTCCCTGATCGCAGGACAAAAAGCGGTCATCGTAAATGCAAAGAAATCCGTTGCAGGATTTAAAGCAAGAGAAGGTGCGCCATCAGGTATCAGGGTCACGCTTAGAGGTGACAATATGTATAACTTCTTTGACAAACTCGTCTCTATCGCGCTTCCAAGAGTAAAAGACTTCCGAGGTGTGCCAAGAAAAGGTTTTGACGGACGCGGTAACTACAACTTTGGTCTTCAGGAGCAGTTGATGTTCCCGGAAGTCGAATTTGACAACATCATCAAGACCCACGGTATGAATATCACAATCGTAACAAGTACTGAAGATGACAAACAGGCATTCTCCCTTCTTGAGAAGCTGGGCATGCCTTTCGCGAAAGGGAGAAACTAATGGCTAAGAAATCAATGATCGCAAAGCAGCAGAGAAAAGCAAAATTCTCTACTCAGGCGTATACAAGATGTAATATTTGCGGTAGACCTCACTCGGTATACAGAGATTTCGGTCTTTGCCGTGTATGTTTAAGAAAAATGGCCAATGAAGGCCTCATTCCTGGTATGCGTAAAGCAAGCTGGTAAGGAGAAGAAAAAGATGATGACAGATATAATTGCAGACTCTCTTACTCGTATAAGAAATGCTGCGCAAAGACGACTGGATGTTACAACACTTCTTCACTCAAAGACTATAGAGGCAACCGTGGCTATTTTTGTAGACAAAGGGTACCTGGAAAGCTATAAAGTGAAAGAAGACGGGAACAAAAAAACGATCAAAGTGGTGCTCAAGTATGACGACAATGAAAAAAGCGTCATCAATGAGATAAAGAAGATCTCCAAGCCGGGACGCCGTGTTCACCAGGGCAAGGACGAGATCAGAACATTCAAGAATGGTTACGGTACGCTGGTTGTTTCGACAAGCCAGGGTGTACTCGCGAACGATGAA
>JALSTF010000201.1 GCA_026983895.1 Sulfurovum sp. | reverse complement strand
CTTCTTCTATGTCGACATACTCGGCTTCAACATGAGCATCGCCATCATTGTCGGTTTCCTGGCACTGCTTGGCGTCGCGGCGGAAACGGCCATCGTCATGATCGTCTATCTTCAGGAGAGTGTCGATGAGATGAAAGAGAGAAAAGGCGAAGCCTTCGGCATCAAGGACCTCGAGAATGCCATCTACGAAGGTGCGGTACAGCGGGTACGTCCGAAGCTGATGACCGTTTTCGCCATACTTGCGGGGCTTCTGCCCATCATGTATACCCATGGTGTCGGCTCCGAAGTGATGCAGCGTATCGCCGCACCGATGATAGGCGGAGTTGTAAGCTCCGCTGTGTTAAGCTTGCTTTTGATACCGATCTTTTACGAAATGTATGAAAAGCACAAGCTGAACACGTAGGGTGGGTTTACCCACCTTCAATATAATAATAAAGGTGGAACAATCCACCCTGCGAGGAAAAACAATGAAACACAACACAGCAATACTTGCACTATTTACCCTTGGGACACTGATTCTGTTTCCCGGATGCAGCGACAAGGACAAATCCAAATCCCTCACCGAAGGCGGCATGAAATGCGGCGCCGGAAAATGCGGCTCAAGCATGGTCGACGGTTCTGCCATACTCGTCAAAAAGAAGATGAACATCCTCGATCAGATAGATAAAAAAGATAAAAGACGCGACTGTGTCCTCAAGGCCAAGACTACCAAAGCACTCTACAACTGCGTACGCGACCCCAAGACAGGAAGACTGACGGTCAAAGAAGCAGAGAATTCCTCTTTTAGCCAAACATTAAAAGCATCGGATTTAGCAAAGAAAAAAGCACCTATGAAAGAGAAATCAGCTGCCATGAAATGCCAAGCCGGAAAATGCAGCGGAGGAAGTTAAGAGTTAAAAGTTAAGAACGATAATTTTTCGGGGAAGACAAGTCAAGTAAAAAAGTGTGGTTTTTAAAGATTTTTGTTGGGTTGCATGACGCGACCGCACCCATCATTCAAAGATGGATGCAAGTCAACGAAAAGATCACAAATTATTTGAGACCTGCGATATAGTCTGCAACTTCTTTGATCTGAGCATCACTGAGAGAAGCTACCTGACCTTTCATAAGTGCACCCATTCCATGCTGATTCAATGTACCTGCTTTGTAACCTTCAAGCTTTTTCACAGTCACTGCAGCATCTTCACCTTTGATGATGGCAGATTTTCCGAGAGCTGCTTTTTCACCGTTTGTTCCGTGGCATCCTGCACATTTTGCAAATGTAGCGGCACCGTCAGCCATAAGTAGTGTAGATCCTGCGAACAACATTGCGATTGCGATTTTTTTCATTGTATATCCTTTATCTTTTAATGTAGGCAGACGATAGATCATCATCTGCTTTTGCGGCGGTATCATATACCCCTTTTACTTAAACTTATATAAAATATAAGCTTAACAGCTTGGTACGTTACCTGAATCAGATGCATACTCATATGCAAAATCATAAACATCATTTACATATTTAGGCTTCAACTTGAGACCTGGACAAAGTTTTGCAGCTTCAGCAGCGAACTTGCCGGCACCTTTGATCTTTTCCCACTCTGCCTGAGTGTGTTTAGTGGCAAATTTTGCACCGTTGAATCCGCAAGCAGCCTTCATCTTCTTCATATAGATCTTTTTACCCTTGTTTACATCTGCAGAAGCAGTTGTAGAGAGTACAGCCATACCGAGAAGTGCGGCAACTGCCAATTTTGTCATTTTTGTCATGGTTCATCCTTTTGTTAATTTTAAGACAAAAGGATGATACCACGAAATTGTGAAAAGATTGTGAATAGAAGGAAAAGAAACCGCAGTTTCAGAACGAAACTGCTTCAGGAAGTTACACTTGTTACCGCAGTACAGTTTTTAGCATTTTGGTACCATACCGTCACTGGCATATTTGTACGAAAACTTATACACACTCGGCCACCATGATTTTTTGATCTTATTGATCTTGAGTCTTGGACAGATCTTTTTCGCTTCAGCCTGGAATTTTCCGCTGTCATAGATCTCTTCCCATTCTGCCGAGGTATGGTTGCGCGCAAACCTCACACCGGAAAAACCGCATGCCCTGCGGAATTTCTTCTTAAAGATCTTCTGGCCTTTCTTGGCACTGGCTTTCGCCATGGAAATCGTCGGTACAGTCATAGTCACCAAAAGCGCAAGGGCTATCATCCCCATCCATTTTCTCATTCTGAACTCCTTATTTGTTATAAACTTATATAATATAGAAATATTGTATCTACTTCAACTTATTAAAAACCTTAAATTTCTCCCAATAGATATTGACAGCCCGGTCCAGCTCCTCATCATTGAGCATCGTTTTTTTCTTGATCCCGAAATTGTCGATGAAAAGATCGGACATCACCGAAATGCTTTTGTTGGGATACTTCAAATAGTGTTTGATACCGGCTTTGACATTTTGCTCACCGCTGTAGACAAGCAGATATTTTTTGAACATTTGCTGCAGCGAAGTCGGCAGGTCCTTATGGCATGGTACACAATTACGTTCATAGATATCCGTAGCCGAAAGGATACAGACACTCAACAGCATCACCACATACACTTTTTTCATTTTATCTTCTCCCATCGCAATATCATTCGTGTTCCTTTATGTACTTTGGATTCTACATCAATGTCTATACGGTACTCGTCAAGTATTTTTTTCACGATACTCAAACCGACACCAAATCCGCCTTCACTCTGCTCGAAACGCATATAGCGGTCAAAAATGAACGGGATCTTCTCTTCCTCTATACCGACACCGGTATCCCATATTTCCAACTCGCCTACATGCAGTTTTATCCCGATCGTGCCGCCTCTTTTATTGTATTTGATCGCATTGGATATAAGATTGTCTATCACCCGGGTGATCTTCTGTCTGTCCGCATAGATAATGACATTTTCAAGGTCAAGCTCAAAATGCAGTTGTTTGGTATGGGCAAGCGCATCGAAGTACTCTATCCTGTCACGTATCAATCCCTGCAGTTCTATTTCAGCGATATTGTTTTTCTTTCCCTGCTCCAGCGTCAGATATGTCAAGTCACGGTAAAGCTGTGAAACCGTCTTTGCCGCGATATTGATACGATTGAGTTTCTTTTTGTTCTTCTCCATCATCACTTCTGTATCCATCATTTCGATATTGGTCAAAATGGTTGAAAGCGGCGTGTTGAGCTCATGGGTCGTATCTTTGATAAAACGGTCAAGCAGCATAATGGAGTCACGCATCGGTTTGAGGAAAAGCTTTGCCAGGATAAGCCCGAAGATCATAAAGACCGCAAGGGCCAGCAAACCGTATCCGCCAATATGTTTCAAAGCCTTGATCTTCCATGAAGTATCCTCCGGAACTTCGAGTATAAGATACTTCGTACCCAGATAGAATGTATCCAGCAGTTTGACGAAATGGATATATCCGCCGCTGCTGTATATCTCTTTATTGAACTGTATATCATGATTGTCCAGCAAGGAAAATATTTTTTTGTGCTCTATATCGTAAATGGCAGATTTGAAACGGGGATCTCGCGGGTACGTGGTACGTTCAGGGAAGAAGTAATGCAGGACCTTCAACCTTTTGGTCTGGATATAGGCATACTTGGAAAGTTCGGCACGCTGATTGGAGAACATCAGTTTCTCCTGGCTCTGATAGTAGAAAAGTGCAAGCAGCGTGATAAGCCCGATCACCAGTGCCGTATAGAGGGCAAGAAACCGTAAAAGGGATTTTTTTTCACTTCTGAGCAGTGAATTTGTATCCCTGTTTTTTGATACTAACAATTCGTTCCTTACCGATGATTTTTCGAAGATTCTTTATATAGGTACGCAGTGCCGTGTCGCTTGGCTCTTCGTCATAATCCCACAGGTGGGCATAGATCGTTTCATGTGAGAGTATTTCACCCTCCTTTTTCACAAAAAGTTTGAGCAGTCTGGATTCTTTGTTCCCCAGAGAGACACTCTCGCCGTCAATGACAAGTTCCGTATTTTTACGGTCATAGAAGATATTCTCGTCTATCTGTATGAGATCATTGGATTCATGAAAGAAACCGCGTTTAAGCAGTGTCTCTACCCGGATCTTCAACTCTTTTAGGGCAAAAGGTTTGCGGATATAGTCGTCACATCCGCTTTTAAATCCTCTTTCCAGATCATCGACAGAATGCATGGAAGTGATATATATCGCAGGTGCCGCCACGCCCGCTTCTCTGCTTTCCTTGAGAAGTTCAAGGCCATCGATCCCCGGAACATTGATGTCAAGAAGCAACAGGTCGTACTTACTTTCATAGAGCTTCTCCTGTGCCTCGTATCCGTCATAGACAGAGATGACTTCATGGCCTTCTTCTTCGAGGAATTCCGTTACCGTTTCATTGAGCCCGGCATCATCTTCAAGCAGCAGGATCCTAGACAAACTGTTTCACCCAGCTCTGCAAACGTCCTGCACTCAATGCACCGCTGACCTGATCGACCTGCTTGCCGTTCTTGAATACGATCAGTGTCGGTATGCTGCGTATACCGTACTGCGCCCCCAATGCCGGCTGTTCTTCCGTATTTACTTTCAGGAACTGTGCCTGAAGCGGCATAGAAAGTGCCGCCTCTTCAAAGGCAGGGGCCATTTGACGGCAGGGACCGCACCACGGTGCCCAGAAATCGACTACGACCGGTATGTCGGAATTGGCGATGAAAAATCCAAGTTTCTCAGCATCGACAGAGACCGGTTTGCTGTCAAGCAGGGATTTTTTGCACGCGCCGCAGTTGGCTTTGCTGTAATGGTCTTTCTTGGGAATTCTGTTTACTTTCAGACAGTGTGGACAGACAACATTCACATTCATTGTAAAACCTCCGATAATTTATGAAATATTTTATTTTCTTGGTTATTATAGCACACAAACAAATGCAATAATGAATCTAAAGTTGCATTTTACAGCAATAACCTACAAGGAAACAATATGGCAACAAAAGAACTGATCGTAGGCGGCGGATGCTTCTGGTGTACCGAAGCGGTATTCGAACTGCTCAAAGGTGTGAGCGATGTAGAGAGCGGCTATGCCAACGGCGATGTACCCAACCCGAACTACCGTATGATCTGCGGCGGAGATACTGGCTATGCGGAGGTCATCAAGATCACCTATGACGACGAAGTAATAGCACTAGACACCCTGCTGGATGTCTTCTTCGCCACCCACAACCCGACCACCCTCAACCGCCAGGGCGCCGACACAGGCACACAGTACCGAAGCTGCATCTGCTACCAAAACGACGAAGAACGCGAAGCGGCTAAACGCGCCATCGAACGTGCGCAGAGTAACTACAGCGATCCCATCGTCACCACGCTGGAACCGTTGCAGAACTACTACCCCGCAGAAGACTATCACCAGGACTACTACCGCCAAAACCCCATGCAGGGATACTGCAACGCAGTCATCCCGCCCAAGATCAGGAAACTGATGGAGAAGTTCGGGGACAAAATAGCGGAGTGATCAACGCTCACCCAGCGGATTGTCGCTTCTCTTTTTGGCCTTCCTCTCCTGCTCCTCCTCAATGTGAGGCGGGGAAAATTCCACCTGTCCATAGATAATGCAGCCTTTGCATCCCGGGTCGCAGACATGCTTGAGTTTCATGCACCACTCTTTGATCTCTCCGTTATTGCCCATGAACTGACATCCCCATCCGCTTGCCATCTTTACTGCTCCTCTCTCTTCATTGTGCCCTGTGGATACATCCATCCTATGCATCAATAGCGTATCTCAAAACCGTCTGTATTGAACTCTGCATCGTCGATGATCTCGTAGCGGACCTCGTCCACCGAACTCAGGGGCGATCCCTCTTTGAGAATTTCCATAACATCATCGAATGCATCATCAAAGATCTCTGCGACCACTTCCACCGTCCCGTCGGGAAGATTGCGTATATAACCCTTCACCTGTTTTTGCATCAATGCCTGCGAAACGAACTTTCTGTAAAAAACACCCTGTACTCTTCCGCTTATAATAAATCGATACCATTCCATCACTATACCCTGCACTCTTTTTTCAAATCCTGAAGGAATTCAATGATACGCATTTGAAAAAGTGCCTCATCTTCATCATCGATACATTCATGCAGCTGCATTAACAGTTCTATATCTATCTTTTGGCAAAAACGCTTCACTTCTGCGACTTCTTTGCGTACCAGGGTGATAAGATGTTCAAAATCCAAACCGTTATTGGTCACGATCTTGTTATGATATTCATACACCGTATCGACAAGAAGTTCGGCACGCTCCTGGTCACCATCATAGATCGAATGGGAAATCTCTTTAAGCTTCTGTTTTTCGCACTCATCGATCTCACCATTGGAAGAGATCATCAGAGTCAGCAGTTTTGCACGAAATTCCAGAGAACTGTTGTGATACACCAGAACCTCCCTGAACATCTTTATGACACTGCGTTTGAATGTTTTGAACATCATGATCCTTGCACCGTTCTCGAATTAACCCAAACTATGCATTAGAATCGCCTAATATTCTGTAAAGGCTTAGTGCATGGGTGTTTGCAAAGAATTCGAGTTTAACCCGAAGGTTAATCAATGATTCTTTGTGAATGTCCATGTGCTAATGCTTTGCAGAAGATGGGTGATCTCTAATGCATAGTTTGGGATTAACACCATTTTAACAAAAAAAGACTATAGTTTTATAATTTTATTGCCAAAGAGAGAAGAAAATGAACAATATCGATCTGCTCATCATTCTAAGTACCGCATTTCTGGGAAGCGTCGGGCACTGCATAGGGATGTGCGGAGGCATCGTTGTGGCTTACAGTACCAGCAAGATAGACCATAACGCTTCCTGGGCAAAACAGACCATTGCACATCTTGCCTACAATTTCGGCCGGGTCACGACCTATTCGATGCTTGGTGCACTTTTCGGCCTTCTGGGAAAGGTCATCGCTTTCACTCCTGAGACCAAAGGGGTGCTGTTCCTGCTTACGGGTATTCTCATGGTTGCAGCCGGCTTTTCTCTGCTGGGGAACCTCAAATTCCTCAATTCAGCGGAATGGTCCATCTCCAAACACAAATGGTATCATAACGCTTTTAGAAAACTCATAGGCAGCCAGTCCCTTTCGAGCTTCTATATGCTTGGTATGCTCAACGGCATCATCCCCTGCGGGCTGGTCTACTCTTTTGCCATTTTTGCAGCAAGCACGGCAAGTCCGCTCTGGGGGGCTATTGTAATGGCAACCTTTGGACTGGCGACCATCCCGGCACTCTTTTTCCTTGGGACGGTCACCAAATTCCTTCAGAAAGGTTCTCTCAGAGGCACCATGATGAAACTGGCAGCTATGCTCGTGGTCTTCTACGGTTTCTACACGCTTTACAAAGGCTACAGATTCATCGCCCATCCCAAAGAGACACAGCAGATGATAGACAATATGCAAAGCGGCAGCATCAAAAGCAAGATAGAGGGGAAATGCGGCGGTATGAAATGCGCTCCGGGGAAATGCGGATAAGTCGTAAAAACCAAGCTTTACGCTATAATTCGCCCATGAATCACATCAAACTATATGCTTATGACCACCACCCGATCCCCTTTGATTTCAAACAGACCATCGAACGTTTTTTTGTCGAAGAGATACCGCTTTACGACTTTACGGGAAGCGGGAATTATCTCATTCTCAAAATTAAAAAGACCGATATGAGCACTTGGAAGCTCATTACTGTGCTTGCCAAAGCCACAGGCCTTCAGGAGCGTGATATAGGCTATGCCGGCCTGAAGGACAAGAGCGCGACCACCATCCAGTACATCTCTCTTCCCAAAACGTACGAGAAAGAGCTCAACAAGAACCTGACCACCGAAAGGGTAGAAATACTCGAACGCACCTACAACAGAGCGCCTATCAAGATAGGACATCTTAAAGGCAACCGTTTCTCCATTGTTCTGCACAGGGTGGCACAGAACGATGCAAAGTTCTTCAATACCACGGCAAAGAAGATGCAGACAGGCGGTATCCCGAACTACTACGGCTATCAGCGTTTCGGGGAGGACAGCCGTTCCTACCTGCAGGGCAAAGAGATCGCCCACAGCGGGAAACGGCTCAAAGGGAGCAGAGAAAAGCTGCTTGTGTCTGCCTATCAGAGCCATCTTTTCAACCAATGGCTCGCTTCACGGGTAAAACTCTCAAAAGTCATAGCCAAAGAAAAACCGGATATTGCCGCAAAAAAACTCAACTATCCGTTGGAACTTGTCAAAGTATTGGGCAAACAGCCTCAGTTTTTCAAGCTTTTTATGGGAGATATTGTCATGCCCTACCCCTATGGAAAAATGAACTTCGTTAAAGATATGCTGCACAGTGCACTCATGTTCAAACAGGCAAAAATATCACCTACCGGCCTGCTCTGCGGTGCGACTGCCCTTCGGGCAAAAAGCGATGCCTATCATCTTGAAGAAGCTTTTGACGACACAGAACTGAATGCACTGAAAGGTGACAGAAGGTTTGCCTGGATATGGCCCAAAGAGGTTGAAACAATGTATGAAATCGACAGGCAGAAACTCAAAGTCGATTTTTATCTTCCCAAAGGTTCCTACGCTACGACCTTTCTTGAAGAGATAGGAAAATTTTCACTGAAAGATACGATCACTCTGCATAAGTAATAGGATCTTTCTCTCCTGCCTGTTCAAATCCGCGAAGACGAAGCCGGCAGCTGTCGCATACACCGCAGGCTGCCTCTTCTGACTGGTAGCAGCTCCAGGTGTCTTCCAGCGGGACACCGAGTTCCAGGGCCTTCTCGACGATCTGGCTCTTTTTCAGCGCTACCAGCGGCATTTTTATCTCGATGTGTGTTTCATCTTTTGTTCCGAGATTAATCGCTTTCTCCATCTGTTCGATATAGCTTTCGCGACAGTCCGGATAGCCCGAACTGTCCTCTTCGACCACACCGATATACAATGCCTCTGCAGCATGTTTTTCCGCAATGGCCGCCGCAATAGAGAGGAAGATACCGTTACGGAACGGTACATAG
>JALSTF010000200.1 GCA_026983895.1 Sulfurovum sp. | reverse complement strand
TGCGAGAGGGTTCGCCAACTCCTGACTCAACTCCTCCATACTCTTCTCTTCCGCCTGTGTCGCTGTAATGAACATACAAACAGACAAGAGTCCCAATGCCATTTTCATTTTTTTCATTTTTATTCCCCTTGAAACGATACCGGCGATATCGTCTTTTATTTTTTGATGCTAAACAATGCTTTTCATATGTTCAAAAACCTAGAGTACCGCTTTGATCGCTTTTCTCTCCATTTTGTGTTTCTCTTTTTTCAGCTTTTTATCTACATCGAGGTCTGTTTTTTTCTTGATATCGTGTTTCACCTCTTTAGTTTCCTGCTTCATATCATGCTTAACCTTGTGCTTGACCACTTTGGTCGCCATATTTGCAGAAAGCATACTGCCAAGCAGCGCTGTAAGTATAAGAATTTTGTTCATTTCTGATCCTTTTGTTTGTAGTGGGCACTATTATATCAAAAATAGGCAAGAGTTGTAGATAACGTATAAAAATATGTTATACTTTTTGATTTACATCACAACAAAGGATCATCTATGTCACTAAGCAAAAAACTGGGTGCCGAGTTCTTCGGTACTTTCTGGCTCGTTCTCGGAGGGTGCGGTTCCGCCGTACTTGCAGCAGGCTTCCCTGAACTTGGCATCGGCTTCGCCGGTGTGGCACTGGCATTCGGCCTGACCGTACTGACCATGGTCTATGCGGTCGGATACATCTCCGGAGGACACTTCAACCCGGCTGTCTCCGCCGGACTCTGGGCGGCGGGCAAGTTCGAGACGAAAGAGCTGCTGCCCTACATTGCAGTACAGGTCATCGGCGGTACGCTGGGCGCACTGGTACTCTACCTCATCGCGACAGGAAAAGCAGAGTTCGAAGTGGGAAGTTTTGCCGCCAATGGTTATGGAGAGCTTTCACCTGGCAAATATGGGCTTGGCGCGGTGATCATCACTGAAGTGGTCATGACCTTTTTCTTTCTCTTCATCATCCTGGGCGCCACCAACAAGAATGCGCCGGCAGGCTTTGCCGGTATCGCCATCGGTCTGGGGCTGACGCTCATCCACCTCATCTCCATCCCCGTCTCCAACACCTCTGTCAACCCGGCACGCAGTACCGCCGCCGCGCTCTTTGCCGATACCGCTGCCATGAGCCAGCTGTGGGTATTCTGGGTCGCACCCATCGTCGGTGCTGTACTCGCAGGCATTGTCTGGAAATTCTTCGAAACGGAATAGTGATACAGTCAACATTGCATAGGATGAAGGTATCGATGCAGAAGGAAAATGGAGATAATTTGACATTCCAGAGCACTATCAATATACTACACAAAAGAAGGAGTTAGTATGTCACAAAAATATGAATGTACGGTATGCGGATGGATCTATGATCCTGCTGTCGGAGATGAGGAAAACGGTATCGCCCCGGGTACTGCCTTTGAAGATCTGCCTGATGACTGGGTATGCCCGGAGTGCGGTGCGGGGAAAGAAGACTTTGAGCCTGTCGATGAGGCATAAAACAGCTACTTTCAGATACCTGCCTGTTTTTTTGCTATTGCTGTTTACAGCTGTGCTGTATGCAACACCGCAATATGCACAAAAAACATCCCAGAACTGTATCGCATGCCATATTGACCCTGCAGGGGGAGGAGCATTGCGCGAGTTTGGCAAGGGATATCAATTGAGTTTGAAGAAGTCGGGAACCGCAGCCACAGAATACTCAAAATCCTATTTCAAACTCTTCATACTCTTCTTGCATATCTTTACTGCTGTTTTCTGGTTCGGGACCATTCTGTATGTGCATATTGTATTAAAACCAAAATATGCATCCAAAGGGCTGCCTCCTGCCGAAATGAAGGTAGGCATGATATCTATGGTCGTTATGGCGGTCACCGGTACGTACCTGACCTTAAGCAAAGTGACTTCCTTTGACATCTTTTATACGTCGACATTCGGCATACTTTTAGGCATCAAGATCACACTGTTCATGATCATGGTACTTTCTGCCCTCTATGTTATCCTGTTCATTGCTCCAAAATTAAAGAACGGTACGGCAAAAGCACTGGATCCTCACTATAAAGACATGGGGTTAAAAGAGTTGGCACTTTATAACGGGAAAGACGGTGCTCCTGCCTATATAGGATTCAAGGGCAAGATCTATGATGTCAGTGATTCCAAAAAATGGAAAAATGGCGAACATATGAGAAAAGTACATGCCGGTGAGGATTTGACACAAATGATATCACAGGCACCGCACGGTGAAGAAAAAGTGTATACAATGCCGCTTGTAGGAGAATTACTCCAAAATGATAATAAAGAAGAGATGTCCCATCAGGCTAAGATCTTTTACTTTATGAGCTATATGAATTTAACGATCGTATTTCTGATTATTTTTATCATTGCATTATGGAGATGGAATTAGACTGTGTTTTTAGCAACCTTTACCGCGCACTACTTTCCCCTACCCCAACAACCGCTTCGCTGCTGATCTCTTCATCATAAAGCGGCTTTCGGACAAAGAGCTCTTTTTGCGCATCCACGAAAAAAAGTGTCGGAAAGGTGGTCGTATAGTACATCTCCACAGGATAATTCTGCATGCCTTCGAAAGTGACAATGACAGGCACATATTTGGCATTGATCGTGCCGATGTACAGCTTATTCATAAAGACATTTTTGAGAAGGGTGCGGGAGAGAGGATCGTTTTTTTTTACAACAAGTACAAGCAGGGGTTTGTTTTCCAATAGTGCTTTTTGATGGGCAGCATCGTAACTGCCCATCCAGTGGACATGGTCAGCCAAAAGAAAGAGCGGCAGCAGCCAGAGGCAGAACCATCTTGGCAGCGGCGGGAACATGATTTACTTTTTATTCTCCGTCCGGTAGAGGAAAATACCGGAAGGATGCTTGACCTGGAAGATCTCACGCTCAAGATACCAGTCATTCGTGTCAATAACATTCACCTGGTTGGCATCGTTGACGGAGACATAGAGTTTCGGATACTCTTTGGACCATCGTACATGGAGCACCTTCCCCTTGAATGTGAACGTTTTGATGATCTTCAGCGTTTTTGTATCAATGATCTGGATCGTCGGGAAATCCTTGCCCGAAAAAGTCACAGC
Source organism: Sulfurovum sp. (assembly GCA_026983895.1). Taxonomy (GTDB): domain Bacteria; phylum Campylobacterota; class Campylobacteria; order Campylobacterales; family Sulfurovaceae; genus Sulfurovum. The sequence continues at coordinate 37,145 of JALSTF010000200.1, read as the reverse complement.
CAGATATTTCTTGTCCGGACTGAGCGACGTAAAGACCGGCAATCCTTGGGTCGTGATATTTTTGATCCAGTGAAACTTCTTGTCATACACCAGTACTTTGTTGTCTCCGACGGCGGGGATGAACGTTTTGTCTTTGCTCAAACTCCAGAAACCAAAGTGCGGTACTTTAAGTACCGGCTTGTTCTCCTCAGCAGTCACTTTGATCATTTTGTACTGCATCTTGTCCAGGTCGATCACGCCGAAACCTTTGTCAAGGAAGAATCCTACGATGTAGGTATCTCCTTCTATCATCGCATCAAAAGGCATCTTGCCGACATTGAATTCTTTGTAGCGCTTGAATTTAGGCAATCCTTTTCCCGCATTCTCGTCTTTGAGTACGGCCACTTTATCCTTATCCATCTCTGCAAAGATCAGGTAATTCTTATAGATCTTGATACCCACATTCTTCGAGCCGGTCACGATCTTGTCAATAGGTTTGAGGTCACGGGTAAGGATATCGACCGATTTATCGTCATAATTTGCCACTGCGATATAGTGCTTGCCGATAACAAAGCCTATAGCAGACTTGCTGGTTTTGTACTCAGCTTCTTTTTTTTCTGTCTTCGGATCGAATTTTACCACATAGCCGTCACGGCTGATCAGGTAGGCATCGTCCCCGTCGAACTTGATGATGCCGTGGTTCATATTGTGCATATGCTCCATATGCCTTTTGGCAAGGCCGTCTTCTATCACCGCGACCGATTCGCTTTCCCTTTCTACAACAAAATATTTTTCTTTTGCCGACAATACGACAGAAAAAAGTGTACTTCCCAGCAACAGAGCAGATAATAGCAACTTCATACATATCCTTTTATTCATATTGGGGCTATTGTACATCAATTTTTCTAATAAGCGTGTTGAGATGTATCAAGTGATCAGAATTTTTTCCAAAAACTTCTGCTGAAGAGTAAAAAGACCGTATAGAATTCAAGTCGCCCGACGATCATGGAAAAAGAGAGGATCATCTTGTCCAGACTGCTGAAAAAAGCATAATTCTCCGCCGGGCCGGTCAGTGAAAAGCCCGGACCGATATTGCCCACGCATGCCAATGACGTAGAAACCGCCGTCATGGCATCGAATCCCCGCCCGAAAAGATAGAGTGTTACCAGCATATTGGTAATGACGAACAGGAGAATAAACCCCGTAGTAGAGGCAATGATCTGTGACGAGATCTTCTGCCCGTCTATAAATACATTGACAATGGCATTGGGATGGAGCGTCTTTTTCATCTGTGTCGAGATCGTTTTGAAAAGTACGATATAACGGATCACCTTCACACCGCCCGCCGTCGAACCGGCATTTCCCCCGACCAGCATCGCCACAAAGATCACGGCAATGGCAAAATGCCCCCACTGTGCATAATCGAGCGTAGCGAACCCCGTTGTGGTCAGTACCGATGCGATGGTAAAGAACGAGTGGGTCAAGGCATGAAAATAGCTGTCATAATCGACAAAGACATCAACACTGCTCAAAAGCAGCGAGAGTACAACAAAGATCGCCATATACCAGAGCACTTCTTCTCTTTTGTATCCGTCGAATCTCCCCGTGGCAAAGAGTTTCAGGTGTGCCAGGAAGTTGATGCCGGAGATGATCATGAAAAAAGTCGTGATCCATATGATCGTATTGGAATGAAAATAGCCAAGAGAAGCATTCTTTGTCGAAAAGCCTCCGGTGGAAATAGTGGAAAAAGCATGATTGACTGCATCAAAAAGATCCATACCTGCCCATTTCAGCGCAATAGCATCCAGCACAGTAAAGAGCACATAGATCCCCCACAGACGTATCGCGGTATCTTTGACCTTCGGGGTGATCTTTTCCATTTTGATACCTGTTGATTCCGCCTTGAAAAGTGCCATCGAACCACTGGGGTTGATCAGCGAGAAAAGCCCTACGCCCAGGACAATGATCCCCATACCGCCCAGCCAGTGCATCAGGCTGCGCAGATAGAGTATGGCTTTGGGGAGGGATTCTATATCCGTGAATATGGTAGCCCCTGTTGTCGTAAACCCGCTGACCGATTCAAAGAAGGCATCTGCCGGAGAGATCCCGGTATAGAGGATCAGGGGTATCGCTCCTGCTACACCCAGAAGTATCCAAATGAGGTTGACGGAAACGATCCCCCCTTTGATGCTCAATTTCATCGTATGTTTTCTCAAAAGCATAAAGATCGTACCGTTCAGGGCGAACAGCACTGCATCAAAATAGAGAAATTTCTGCATATCCTCATGATATATCCAGCCTACGAGAATAGCGGTGAAGAGAAAAAGACTCAATGCCATGCCTATGACAGAAACAAATTTGAAAATATTTTTTAAAGCGTGTATATCCACTGTTGTATCTCTTCTTTTTCTTCATACATACCGAACACCACTATGATATCACCCTCTTTCAGCGCTGCCGTCTCCGAGAGCCTGTGGATCTTCTCTTCTCTCAAAAGCAGAGGCAGGGAAGTGTGTATTTTCCCGGCTTTGATCGTTTTGCCTATAAGCTCCGAATTTGGATAGATCTTGCGCATGAACAATATCCCGCTCCCTCCGCAAAAATGCCGCTGGGTCACAATGGAACTTGAAGCAATGTTTTCCAAAATAGCATAATGTGCCCCGGCTTTGCTCCCCCGGACCACGACCACACCCATTTTATGCATCAGATTATAATAGGCTTTGTCATTGTTGATCGCTACCACTTTTTGTATGCCGTACTCCTGCGCCTCAATGCATTTGACGATATTACGCTCATCATTATGTCCAGCGGCAATGATCATATCGGCATTTTTAAGCCCCTCTTCTTCAAAGAGACGGTGGTCTTCATAGGCGGCATTGATGATGGTCACTTTATCCTGAAGCAGTTCAGAAGCTCTTTTGCAGTGATCGATATCTTTTTCGATCATTTTGATCTCAAGTTTTTTGTCTATCAGCCCCTTCGCGATCTTGCGCGCCAGTGTATTGGCACCGAAAATAACGATCTTTTGAATGGAAGAAGGCATTTTTTCATCCAAGTGAGAAGCGATCCTCTCGATCGCTTCACTCTTTCCAAAAAGATAGACCAGGTCATTTTTAAGGATCTCCGCCTCTTCTTCCGGAATGAAAAACATTTTTTCCCGCTCTATCCCTACGATGGAGACATCTTCTCCGACCAGTTCACCAACACGATAGAGCCCTTCGGCGCGGTATTGGACCCTGATGGAAACCAGCTTGTGCGTCGTCTGATGGAACATTTTTACATTGTTCGCTTTGGGAAAGGCAAACAGTGCCTGTACTTTATTCGCGGTGGTAATATCCGGGAACACGGCATGGTCGATCGAAAGTTTTTGCAGAATATGGCTTTTGAGAAAACTGTCATTCTTCAAACGGATGATCTTTCTTTTGACGGCAACGACATCCTCTACGATCAGCGTAGCCAGAAGATTGGCTTCATCCGAATCCGTTACCGCTATAAAAAGGTCCACACTCTCAAAATTGAGAGATCGATAGGTTTTGGGATCTTCAACATCGCCATGCATCACCAGAATATCGATCTCCTCATCCAAAGTATTGAGTTTGTCGATATCTTTGTCGATCACAATGACATTGTGCTGATAGGAGAGTGTCTGGGCGAGAGAGTATCCGACAGTCCCGGCACCGGCGATCATGATATCCATAAATACAGTTCCTTTCGCAACTACAGATAAAAAAGAGTACTCTTTTATAACTTTAAAATGACTTTTTTCATCAACTGCGGCCGGGTCAAATTTTCATCTTCCAGGTCAATGGCCTTGGTACAGTCGCTTTTGGCCAATTGCACATAGAGAGAGACGGTCACTATATCGCCCTTTTTGCTTTCAGGGATCTTGTAATGCAGCGTTTTGCTCTCTTTTGCATACAGGTTATGTACCCTGCCTTCCGTTGCATGGGCGGGGATGATCACTTTTCCCCCGCCTTGTCTGAAATGGTAGGCAAAATATCCCTGCGTATCCTCGCTTGGATCCTTGATGAAATTCTGCCAGACCACTTTGCCTTTTCTGATGAGCGCTATTTTCAGGAATTTCGCACGCGCAGGCTGAATGATCAGCGGATGCTCCATTTTGTTGGTCAGGACAACCGACAGACTCTCTCCCGATGCTGAAACATTGATATCCACACCTGTTTTTCTGAATACCTTGTCATGTATACCCAAAAATCTATGGCTGGCATGCTGCCCGCGTGTGCGTTTATCCATCTTTTCGGCACCGCCGGAGACTTCCGGCATATGGCACTTGATGCATCCCAGGCTATTCTGTTTTTCATCCATTGCCCTGAAGATCGTTACATTATTGTCATTAAGCTTGTGGGAATGACATCCCATACACACTTTTTTGGCATAGACAGGGTTGGAAGCGGAAGAATGCTTGTCATTGTCGTCAGGGTTGCTCAGCCTCCCATAGAGGGTCGGTTTGTAATTTTCCGCCTGCCGCGCTTTGGTATTGATGTTGAACCGGTGCGCTTTCCTGACATAGGCAATGGTATGGCAGAAGTAACAGGAAATGGCATCCGTATGGGTTTTATTGCTTTTATCCGGTCTCGCTTTGCCCGTTACCAGATCATTCAAATTGTCCGCCATAGGCATATGGCAGACAGCGCAGTCATACTTTTTCATACTTACTTTATCTGCTATCTTGCGGTGCAGCGTATCACTGAAATAGCCTTTGGAATGGTGCGAAGTCTGATACTCCTCATAAATTTTTTCATGACATTCATTGCAGGAGTGATTATCCATATATTTGGCAGAGGAGGAAGTACACAAGAAAAGAAAAAGAAAGGGAAGGACAATATAACGCATTCTCTATACACCTGGGTAATTTATTGGAACGATCAGCCGATCATCCCAATAAATCACCCCCTCCAAAAAGGAGAGAGCAGCGCATGACATTAAGCGCCAGGTATGTGTTGTCTGTGCTCAACAGAGTAAGTAAATGTAGGTGTTGTCAAATTCTCGATATACTTGACAAATTTACCTGTATCGGACTCATAGATGCCTATACGGCCTGTGGTCCACTCTGAGATCATAGTCCACTTACCGTGGTTCGCAGGTTCAGCATGCAGGAGTCTTGGCTGTACAGGTTTTTTCACTGCTTTACCAAGATGGTCTGGCATGGGGAGGACTTTCTCTTTGCCAAATGCTTTTTCATTGACAGGCACTTTTTCATGCTGTGTCGCATCCCATTCCTGAAGCACTTTTCCTGTTTTCGCATCGATCAGCTGACCTTTTTTCTTACCGACTTTGATGATTCTGTCAGTCTCCAAAGTCTCTTTGTTGATCAAATGTACTTCATTGTACTTATCCGGCTTGCCCAGGACACAGTCGGACCAGATCCAAGGTGTATGTTCACCTGTTCCCACAAAGAGACCACCACCGGAAGTTTTCACTTTTTTCACAATATCCCAGCCCGGAGATTCCCAGATGACCACGGAACCGAAGTTCATGGAGTTCGTTGCATTCAGCTGTTTACCCAGTCTTTTGTTGAACCAGCTTGAACCCTGACCTGGATGCGGCTTGGATTTCTTGCCTGTATGCACTTTGGCTGCAAGTTTCTTCGTCTTGAGATCCACAATTCCCATCAGGTCAGAGCCTTGAGAAGCAACCATCACATAACGGCCGAAATCTTCACCCTTATTTTCATTGAGGAATGCGTCATGAAGGATTTTACCGATCTGTGGTACATCACCGACAATAGGGAAGTCAGGTTTGCTGTAATCCACGATATAGACATGCCCCGCATCTTTGAGTGCAAAACTGAAATACGGTCCATACGGCGTATCTGCAATGTAGGCAACACGGCTTGGCCCGATCTGACCGTCGGGATCGATCACACGGCTGGTATCATACGCTTTAAGCGGCTCAAGTGTATGTGCATCACACAAGACTGCACCACCTGGGTTATAATCTCCAGCCATGACATATTTACCATCAGGAGAGACCGCCAAACCACGTGACTCCTGTCCTACCTGGACCGATGCAAGTGCAGGCTGACCCGGTGCACCGATATCGAACATTGTCAATCTACCCGAACGTGAAATAGAGTAGGCGTATCTTGGCTCATGCTTGTTCGTCACCGTAACGTGCACCGCAAACCCTGCTTTATGTCGGGAAAGTACTTTTCCGGTTGTAGAATCAATGAAGTCGACCAATGACGCATCTCTTTCTGTTGCGAAAGTGATATCTTTCACATTCTTGACCTCTGCCCCTTTGTATTTTAGGTTACCATTTTTATCAACTGGATACTTTTTCGCCAATGCTTCACGATCTGCCAATTTTGTCCATGTCTGCTTAACTTTATCAAGATCAAGTTTAAGCTCGACCGTATTCTTCCAGTCCATCAGCCAATCGACCATACCACTGGCGTCATCTTTTGAGAATTTAATACTCGCTCCGTCATGTCCCCATGCCGGCATCGCTGTATTTTCTCTACCATTAAGGATCGTTTCGGCAAGGAATTCCCTGCTTTTTTTCTTCAATGCTTTTGGTCTCAGGTCCGATCCGACACCACCCTGGTGGATCGGTCCATGACATCCCTGACACTCTTTCTCAAACACTTTTGCAAAATCCATACTGGATGTACCTGCCAGTGCCATTGTTGCTGCAAAACTTGTAATTGCGGCCAAACCTAAAATTCTATTGAGTTTCATTCTTTCTCCTTTGTTAAAAACGTCGAATATAAAACTTCTCGTTTTGATCGAGGACCTACCCAAGGTCCCCACTTTTTTGAACAGTCCTACTGCTCATTCTCCAATCTTTTTTTCTCGCTGAAATAGATCCAGAACATCGGTAAGATGATGATCGTATGCAAAAAGATGGTCAGCGTTAATGGACCTTGATTTAGAAAACCAAAAAAACTGTGATTTACATCTGTAAATGCTTCAAACATTTGTTTCTCCTTTACATTAAGATGGAGAGGGTTCTACCCCTCTCTGTTTATGCTGCAGCTTCCGCTGTTTTAGCCTGCTTGCCGATTGTGACAAGATCCCAGACAAGATAGATGAATCCTACGAATGTCACGACACCCATAATGGTTCTCCAGATCTGTGCCTGTATATACCATGGCAATTCCTGTGCAGTAAAGAATGCCTGCCATCCGCCGCCCAGTTCTGCTCTTTCGATCAAGACCTGCTCATATCCTGCGATCGTCAGGGCCACTGTCATCCCCAATACACCGAAAGTGATCAGGAAAATAGCCATTTTTGACTTGAACGTTGATTTCAGCATTTTCACACCGGAAGCATACTGAACACCCATATACATCATTCCGATCAGGATCGTTGCATAGGCTCCGAAAAATGCCAGGTGTCCGTGCGCCGCTGTAAACTGTGTACCATGCGTATAGATATTTACCTGTGGCAGTGTATGGAAGAATCCCCAAACACCCGCACCAAGGAAGTTACCGAATGCATTGGTAACGATCCAGGCGATTGCAGGACCGTTATTGGCGACTGCTCCAGGCTTGCCTTCTGCATGTGCAGCACCTTGTTCTTTACCCCAGTCATAGAGGACATGGACGAACATCGCTACCAATGGAACAGGCTCGAGTGCGGAGAAGAGTGCACCGATCTCCCACCAGTATTCAGGTGTACCGATCCAGAAGTAGTGGTGGCCGAGACCGAGGATACCTGAACCGAAAAGCATCAGTACTTCGATCCACAGCCACATTTCGACGATCTCACGCTTCGCATTGATGATTTTGATCAGTGCATACGCAGCCAATGTACCTACGAATACTTCCCAGGTAGCTTCAACCCAAAGGTGTATGACCCACCACCACCAGAACTGGTCCATGGAGATGTTGTCCGTAAAGAACATACCTGCAAGGTAGAGACCTGCCAATGCCATAAGGTTGGCGACCATAACGGTCATGATCCCTGTCTTCTGTCCTTTCATATACGTAGCAAATACATTCCAATAGAATGTCAATACTACGACAACGATACCGATATCGGCCCATCTTGGCGCTTCCAGATACTCTCTACCTTCGTTAATGAACCAGATAGAAGCTTCTGTACCTGCACCCACCTGAACGAAGATGAATACCAGTACGACCACGGTAACAGCTGCAGTCAGTACCCAAAAAGCCAATTTACCAATGCCAATACCTACGCCTTCTACACCGGTTTCATCTTCAAGCATAAAGTAGACCGAACCGATCATTGCGTACAGCATCCATACGACCAGCGCATTGATATGCACCATTCTGGCCACTGAAAAGTCGAACAGTTCAAACAGGAACCCCGGAACCAAAAACTGGATAGCGGCAATAAGTCCCATCAGCAGCTGCGCACCGAAGAGTATGATCGCTACTCTAAAGTACATCATTGCCAATTGTTTACTGCTGCTTTTTGCAAATTCATTCGTTTTAATACTAGTGAGCATTTGTGCCTCCTGCTTTGAATTGATCAACAGTTTTCGAGAAGTTTCTTGGGAAACCGTTGGTGTCGATACTACTCATATGCTTAAGGAAAGCGACCAATCCTTTTGCTTCTTGTGCAGTAATACCGAGATTTGGCATCATACGCGCATGGGTAGGATACTGTGAAGGATGCTGCAGGAATTCTGCCATGGCTTCTTCAACCGTATTTTTCCCTGTCATACCCTGCATAGGGCCGCCCTTCTGCCATGCTGGGTCCAGCCATGCTTTGGTCAGATCCGGTGCATAGTACGCTCCATTCCCCAAAAGTGTATGACAGTCCATACAGTTCTTTGCCTGTTCTGTAAGTTTTCCCAGACGCAACAAGGCTGCCGCATCTTTTTCACTCCACTCTTTTCCGAAAAACAGTTGTTTCTCACCGATCACCGGTACTTCATGCCCTCTTTTCTTACTCATTTTATAATCAATATGATAATTGATCACTGTGGGACCCGGTACTCTTTTGTCTACCCCGTTCTTGAGATCTGCATCTGTACCCATTGATATCTGTCCCAGCGTATCGAACGAAAGCCAGATAAGCAGAATTGTTGCAAATCCCGTTACCCATGCTGCCGAACGCCGCCAAAACGGTACACTCGTCCAGACCGAAACATTTTTCTTAGCCATGTATCCTCCTTTTTGTATTAGAACGCTGCCGCTCTATTGTTTTGTATCCTCAACTATTTCATCACTGTCTTCGTAACGCTCATCCGCTGCACTGATCAGATAAAAATACAGATGCGGGATAAAGAGATACGCGACCATCGTCACCATCAATACTTTTACCGTAAAATGGTTACTCTGGATCAGCATGGCAAAATCGTAGAGAAAATAAGTTTGTAATGCCCAAAACAGATATCCGACAGGCATCCATTTTTTGGAAAAATAGCCCATTTTGGAAAGGGTGATGATCGCTGCATACCCTATTCCGAAAACAAGTACCAGCGTAGACTCTATAAAGATCGGCAAGAATTGATCCAGTGCGATCTCCGGTCGGACTATCATCTGTTCCATTATGTCTCCTGTTCGCATATCTATTTACTAAAGGGGTCAAAACCCTAGAGCATAGGAGTATTATGACAGTTTCGCACGGAAATGCAATTGACATATATCAAGAAAAAGAAGAAAAAGCATTTGAATCGATGAAGAGGTTAAGTATAAATTATAGTGCAGTTATAATAATGAAAGCTTACAACTGTACTATGTTAAAAGCTTTGCTGATGCATCGCAGATGTATCACTTGACAATACATCTGGCAGAAAAGAAAGGCCTGGCATAGTTCGGAGAGACAAAATCATCTCCTTTCAGGGACCAGTCGTTCTCTTTTTTGATATAAACGACCTGTGCCGCCTTGCGCAGCATTCTGCTTTCGCAAAGGATCGTTTTGCCATTTTCAAAGGCGGTTTTCACCTTTTCCATCCTGTTGGTTGTCACTTTGTAGTGGGCCCCTATCAGGACCGCAAGGACGACTGAAACCCAGAACAGTCCTTTTTTCCAGGCTCCTTTTGCCATAAATGGCCGGGTAGAAACAAACAGAGCGACCAGGAGGATGATCCCTCCGAGTATAAGATAGGCACCTTCAAGGTAAAAAAAGTTTTTCATTTCAATTATCCATTCCAATAAATTTAGGAAATCATACCACACTTTTTCTCATCTGCAGATTGATGTTTATCAATCGCTTTTCAAGTGAATATGCCTATACTGTCATCATCAGATCAATTATGGAGACCATATGATGTCAAAGTTCAAAAAGTATCTTCTTCCTGCTTTCTTTCTGGCTTTTTTGCTGATAGGGATCAGTGCTTTTTTGCAAAGCAAACCAAGTCCCAAGAATGCAAGGGTCTACAAAACGGTCAAACAGTTCAGCCCCTACACGCTGGAAAAACGTTTCGGCGGCCTTGAGATCATCAATAAAGAAGATCCGGAGTTCAAAGAGAAACCGGACAATATGACCCTTTTCAAAGAATTTGAACGTCTTGAGAAAGCGTGGGGGAAAAAACATTTGAAACTCGAAAAAAGCACCTTGGTCATCATGGACAACAACGGTACGACAGTCCATACCCTGCCGCTGCATAGCAAAGATGAAACCGATTTCGTACACCGGTATTACGGGATATAAGCATGCTGAACATTGTCCTTACCCTTGTGTTTTCCATTGTCATGCTTGTCTTCATGGCGTTCCCCGCAATGAAGATCGTCGAATGGCTTGAATCCAGGCATATCACTTCCGAGAAATGGCATAATCCGCTTCAGATCATCGTTACCATTCTCCTTTCGCTTCTTGTGGGTATCTTCCTGCGTTTTGCATAACCGACGATTAACAACATTTAAGATAAAATAATCCATTAATTTCAACAATGGCCTATTCAACCAGGCCAAATGCTATACAACACAACAATGCAGGGAGACATAGAGATGAACGAAGCTAAATATATCTGGATGGATGGAGAGCTCATAGACTGGAAAGATGCGAAAGTCCACATACTGACACATACCGTACATTACGGCAATGCCGTTTTTGAAGGCACAAGAGCCTACCATACAGAGGACGGGTTGGCCATTTTCAGACTGGAAGACCATTGCAAAAGGCTCTACAATTCTGCCAAAATCGTTGCCATTAAACCCAATATGGATTATGAGACCGTCAAACAGGCACATATCGATCTGCTCAGGAGTAACGGATTTACCAACAATGTGTATATGAGGCCCCTTATTTTTCTGGGATACGGACAGATGGGAGTGCATCATGTGAAAGCGCCTGTCAGAACAGCTGTAGCTGCCTGGGAATGGGGAGCTTATCTTGGAGATGAAGGCCTTGAGAAGGGCATAAAGGTCTGCACATCCTCCATCACACGCAATCCCAATCGTTCTACTTTCGGCAAAGCCAAAGCAGCCGCGAATTACCTAAACAGCCAAATGGCAAAATATGAAGCGATCGAAAATGGTTTTGAAGAAGCATTAATGCTGGACGAGAATGGTTTTGCAGCAGAAGGTACCGGAGAATGCCTCTTTATCGTAAGAGACGGTGTTCTGGTCTCTCCGCCAAATGACAATTCGCTCGAATCGATCACCCAGGATACCGTTTTGCAATTGGCAGAGGATGCAGGGATCCCGATAGAAAGAAGGAATATCACCAGAGATGAGATCTATATCTGCGATGAGGCATTCTTTACCGGTACGGCAGCCGAAGTCACACCCATCAATTCACTCGATCACAGAGTGATAGGAAACGGCAAAAGAGGACCGATGACACAACAGCTTCAAAGTGCCTATTTTGATGTAGTGTTCGGCAGAAATGAAAAATATAAACATTATCTTACGTATATTTAAATATGCTTCATCATCGCTTTCAGGCATAAGGCTTGAGAGCACCCCAAATCAAAAAATACATTTATTCAAGGAAACAGATGCCAGCAGACATGAACGACTATTTTAAAAAAAAGAAACCCAGCAGCAACACCAACCCATCCGGCGGAAACAATAACGGGAATCAAAGTTTCAATAACCCTATGGGAAATATGGGAGGGAAAAGTGCTTCGCTCATTTTCCTCATCCTCGCGATCGTTTTCGGACTTTTTATACTCAAACCGTTCACAATCATCAATTCCGGCGAAGTCGGTATCAAGATCAATACCGGTAAATTCGAGGACAAACCGCTAGAACCGGGACTGCATTTCTTCATCCCCATACTCCAGAAGATCGTTCCGGTCAATACCCGTATCCGGCTCATCACCTACTCTGATGTCTCAACAGGCGCCCTGGGAGACGGTTATAAGAACTATGAAGGCGGCCTCAGGCGCAATCCTGCCATCACCGTACTTGACCGGCGCGGCCTGACAGTCAATATAGACCTTGCCGTGCAGTACCGTCTGCGTGCCGAGAATGCACCCAAGACCATAGAGAAATGGGGTACAAGCTGGGAAGAGAAGATCATCAACTCCAAAGTACGCGAAGTGGTCCGCGATGTCGTAGGACAGTACACGGCAGAGCAGCTCCCGGAAATGCGTAACGAGATTGCTGCGGCCATTGAAACAAAGATCAAACAGAGCGTACAGGACCTGCCGGAGAAACCGGTTATCCTTACTTCCGTAGAGCTGCGTACCATCAACCTGCCTAAGAAGATCAAAGAACAGATCGAACGTGTACAGATCGCCAAACAGGAAGTAACGATCGCAGAACAGAAAAAAGAAAAAGCCAAGCAGGAAGCACAGCAAAAAGCTGAGATCGCAAAAGGGGAAGCTGAGCGTAACCGTATAGAGGCACAGGGTGAAGCCGACAAGATACGTATTGAAGCACAGGCACAGTCAAAAGCCAACAAGATCATAGCCGACTCACTGACCACAGACCTGCTGACACTTGAGCAGATCAAGACACAGGGCAAATTCAACGAAGCGCTGAAAGTCAACAAAGATGCACAGATCTTCCTGACACCCGGCGGTGCGGTACCCAACATCTGGGTAGATGCCAAAGGCAAAGAGCAGAAGACCATTTCGGCACAACAATAAGATCAGTGAGGAGTGAGGAGTGAGGAGTGAGGAGTTGATAGAAGCTTTTCTTGCGAAAAGCTTCTATTTCTCTCAACGCTCAACGCTCAACGCTCAACGCTGATAATTTCGGAGAAATTATCATGATGACCATCGACTGGAAGAAAAACCCCCTCATCCCCGCTATTGCACAGGATGCACAGACCAATGACGTACTGATGCTTGCCTATATGAATGAAGAAGCGTACAACCTTACCCTCTCCACAGGCTATGCCCACTACTTCAGCCGTTCCAAACAGCGTATTTGGAAAAAAGGAGAGAGCTCCGGGCATACGCAGGAAGTAAAAGATGTACTGCTTGACTGTGATGCAGACACTGTCGTACTCAAGATCAAACAGAACGGTGTGGCGTGCCACACAGGCAGAAAAAGCTGCTTCTTCACCTCTGTGATGCAGGAGAAAGTGATCTTAGACAAAGAAGTGGATACTGACGCCATCTACGGCGTGGTCGATACTCTCTACCATACCATTCTTGAACGAAAAAATGCTCCGGCAGAACAAAAGTCATGGACGAAGAAACTGCTTGACGACAAAACATTGATGCTCAGCAAGATCCGCGAAGAGGCGGACGAAGTCTGTGTCGCCATAGATAAAGAGAGCGATGCCCAGGTCATCTACGAAGCTGCCGACCTCCTTTATCATACCCTGGTAGGCCTGGGCTACAGGGAGATCTCTCCCGATAGGGTAAAGCAGGAACTGGCAAGACGTTTCGGGATGTCAGGCATAGAAGAGAAAGAGAGCCGAAAGAAAAAACAGGATGCTTAGCAGGCTCACTCTTTTTCTAGTCCTGCTTTTCTCTTCTCTCTATGCTGCACAGAACAGCTGTGAGCCAAAACCTTTCAGGGTCAAAGCCTTTTATGTCAACTTCCATACCGCCAATCCAAAGAGCAAGGCATTCCAAAATATCCTGAAAAAAATAGACAAAACCGAGATGAATTCTATCATCGTCGACATCAAGAATGTCAAAGGGGATATCTCCTACCACACACAGGTTCCCGAAGCCAGACAGATCGGGGCTTCAAAGCATGCGACCATCCAGGATCTTCCCCGTTATCTGAAGAAGCTTCATGAGAAAGGGATCTATACGATAGCCCGGATCGCTGTCTTCAAAGATACAAGACAGGCCAGGCACTTTCCCGGTCGTGCTGTAAAGAACAGGAACGGGCAGGTTTGGAGAGACAAACACAATACGGCCTGGATCGATCCGCATTCGCTGCAAGGCCAGGAGTATACGCTGGCGATCGCGGAAGAGGCGGCCAAAGCCGGTTTTAATGAGATCAATTTTGATTACATCCGATTCCCCGCCAAAAAAGGCCTGCGCTTCAAAAAAGCAGACACCGAAATAAACCGTGTTGCAGCCATTGAGGATTTCTTGGCCCGTGCCGAAGCACGGCTGAGGCCGTACTGTACCTTTATCTCTGTCGATATCTTCGGCTATGTCGCATGGAACAGGAACGACACACACATTGGACAGACCGTTCCCAGCCTTGCAAAACACAGCGACTATATCTGTCCGATGCTCTACCCTTCCGGATTTCACAGGGGTACTTTGGGGTACAGGGATCCGGCCAGACATCCTTATCCTATCGTCAAAACGAGTATCCTCAAAACACAGCGCTACGTAAAGCCAAACAGAATACGTCCCTGGCTTCAGTCCTTCAGAGACTATGCCTTCAGCCGTATCAATTATACAGAGTACCAGATCGCACAGCAGATCAAAGCAGCCAATGATACCGGTACCGACGGCTGGTTCCTCTGGAACCCGTCAAGCCGATACCCCTATGTCAACAAAAAACTTTTTGAACTTGTGCATAAAAAAGAGAAAAGAAGAAAATAGAGAGCAGGCGATGCTGCTCTCCTATGACAGTGCAGGAGCGTTTAAAATGCTGTGTCAGCACCCTCCGGCACATCCGGGGCTCTCAGCACTTCCGCCGGCAAAATAATTCCCGTCAAAACTGACCAGTGAATAGTTTCTGTCGTTTCCAAGGGATTCTTTCAAGCCCTCTAGAGAAAGAAAACCCAAAGAATCAGCTCCCATATTCTTCGCGATCTCTTCAGGGGTGTATTTGGTGGAAACAAGCTCCCCTCTTGTAGGCGTATCGATACCGTATCGGCACGGATATTTGATCTCAGGCGCCGCGATACGCATATGTACCTCTTTGGCGCCTGCTTCCTTGAGCATTCTGACGATCTGCTTGGATGTGGTACCCCGTACCAGAGAATCATCGATGATCGCTACTTTTTTGCCCTGTATCAAATGTTTGATGGGAGAAAGTTTCAGTTTTACCTTAAGATCACGTATCTCCTGTGTCGGTTCAATAAATGTCCTGCCCACATAATGGTTTCTGACAATGCCCATTTCAAACGGTACCCCCAGGCCCTCGGCATATCCTTTGGCAGCAGCGACACCTGAGTCAGGTACCGGAAGGACCAGGTCGATATCCGCCGGGGTCTCTTTCGCCAGCGTTCTTCCCATTTCCAATCGCATCTGGTAAACGTTTTTGCCGTCTATGATCGAGTCTGGTCTGGCAAAATAGATATATTCAAAGGCACAGGGATGATAGTCCGGCTCGAAGATCTGCTCTGAGAGCGGTTCTTTTCCCTCTTCAAAGATCAACATTTCCCCCGGTCTGACATCACGTACGAACTGTGCGCCTACCAGGTCGAACGCACAGGTTTCCGACGCGACGATCCAGCCTCCGTCTTTCAGTTTGCCCAGACTGAGCGGACGGATACCGAACCGGTCACGGATAACGAACATTTTGGACCGGCTCTGTATGGCCAGGCAGTATGCCCCTTCGATCCTGCCCAGCATATCTTTGATACGGTCCACAAGCGCATCTTTTTGGGATTTTGCGATCAGATGAATAATGTTTTCCGTATCCATATCGGTCTGAAAGATCGCCCCTCTGTCAATCAGCTCATTTCTCACTTCAAGCTTGTTGACAAGGTTGCCATTGTGCACGACCGATATCTCACCCAGTTTGTATTTGGCAAAGACAGGCTGTGAATCACCCGCAGACTCGCTGCCGGCTGTAGAGTAGCGGTTATGCCCTACCGCACATCCTCCCGCCATCTTGTCAAGGGTATCCTGAGAAAAGACATCCGCTACCATACCGCGTTTTTTATAGATAAAGATATGTTCCCCGTCCGCGGTCGAGATACCTGTAGCTTCCTGTCCGCGATGCTGCATCGCAAAAAGAGAATAGTAAGCTACCGTAGAAGCTTTTTTTGCACCGAATACACCGACAATTGCACACATTATATGCCTCCTTTGGCGTCAAATGGGTAGTGATTTTTCATTATTTCATATTCCCAAGCAGTCATTGATCGAATAGAGACCGCTTTCCTGTCCCACAAGCCATTTGGCCGCTCTTATGGCACCTTTGGAGAAGGTTTCTCTGCTGGTCGCCGTATGGTTAAGCTCAAGGAATTCGCCGTCATTATAGAAACCGACCGTATGCCTTCCTACGATATCTCCTCCGCGCAGTGCCATGACTGCGATCTCATCTTTGCTTCTGGCACCGACCTGGCCATCTCTTCCGCTGACACGTACCGCATCCAGATCAAGTCCCCGTCCTTTGGCTGCGAACTCACCCAGCGTCAAGGCTGTACCGCTTGGTGCGTCCACCTTGTACCTGTGGTGCTGCTCCACGATCTCAATATCGAAATCCTTCAGTGTAGCAGATACCTTCTCGACAAGCTGCTTGAGAAGCGCGATTCCTGCTGACATATTGGAAGAGTAGAGTACCGGCATCTCTTTGGCAGCTTCACTGAGCAGATTTTGCTGATGGACGGTAAATCCTGTCGTAGCGATGACCAGTGCTGTGGGGTTTTTCAGTGCTTCTTCACACAGTTCCTGCGTCGCTACAGGTGCTGAAAAATCGATCACGACATCACAGGATTTGAGTACTTCGCTCATCGAATTCGTAATAAGCACATCATCGGGAACCTCTACATTCAACGCATCAAAAACATGCAGTGCTGTAAGCTCCAATCCCTCTTCTTCAAGCACATTCTTGATCAGATGCGCCCCCATTCTTCCCGTACTTCCGACAATTCCTGTTCTTATCATCATTTCTCCTTTATGCCTGTTCCTGAATATACCCGATCACCTGCAATGCGGCAACAGCTCCGTCCCCGGCTGCGGACACAACCTGCTTGGGTGCCTGTATACGCATATCACCTGCTGCAAAAAGTCCCTCAACTGATGTTTTCATACTGAGGTCCACGATCACCTGCCCCCAGTCATTCATTTCACAGATAAAGTCCCCGTTCTCCTCTTTCAGCACCGCATTGTTGACATCATGCCCTACAAAAACAAAGAGTCCTGTGTTGTCCATGTGGGTGATCTTTCCGGTTTTGAGATTCTTGATATCAACACCGGTCAGCCCCATCGCATCGCCTATAGCCTCTTCGATGACCGAATCCGTGATCAGATGGATATTCTCTTTCCTTTTGATCCTTTCAAGTGTCGGAGGTGCGGCCCTGAATGCATCTCTTCTATGCACGACATACACATCTGAACAGATATTCGAAAGGTACAATGCTTCTTCGAGTGCGGTATCGCCGCCGCCCAGTACGGTAACAGGCTTGTCTTTATAGAAAAAACCATCACAGGTCGCACAGGTACTTACACCTTTTCCAAAAAATGCATCTTCCCCTTTGAAACCTGCACGTTTGGGCGTAGAACCCGTGCACACGATGACTGTCATGGCTTCAACGGTATCGCCGCCTTCAAGTGTTACGGTAAAATATGCATCTGTTTTGGCAACACGCTCCACTTTCTTCATCTCATGCTTCAAGCCAAAATGGAAACACTGGTCCTGCCAGGTATTCATAAAATCCATACCTGTTTTGTCATGTTCAAAAAAACCGGGATAGTTCTCTATCTCCGAACTCTGCGTGATCTGTCCCCCGGGCATTCCCATTTCGAACATCGTGACATTCTTGAGTCCGCCTCTGGTAGCATAGAGTCCTGCTGTCAGTCCCGCAGGACCTCCGCCGATGATTGCACAATCTAACATTCTGATTCCTTTTTGCAGATAAAATTCTTAATCAAATAGTTTTTGAGATTATACACTTTAAATACTTGGTTAATAATTTTTAAAAGGGGGTGTGTTTTGGAAGAAAAGACAGAAAGCAGCCTTCCTGTCTTGTTTGTGTAGCTTACAGTTGTGCGTTGATCTTTTCTGCAAATGCATCTTTGGAAGCTGCACCGACCATTTGGTCTACGACTTCACCGTTCTTGAAGAAAAGGATCGCAGGGATAGATCTGATACCATACTTCACAGCCAGTTCCTGCTGCTCATCCGTATTCACCTTTGCGATCGTTGCTTTTCCTTCATACTCTTCCGCCAACTCTTCCACTACAGGAGCGATCATTCTACAAGGTCCGCACCATGGAGCCCAGAAGTCTACCATTGTTACACCTTCAGCGACTGTCGCATCAAAGTTCTCGTTTGTCAATTCTACATATTTTGCCATATTTAAATCCTTTTATTTGGGTTTGATTTCAAGATTATATCTTAAATTCATTAACGAGTTATAGCAACTATTTATTATTTTGTCAACTTTCTTTTGATCTTTACCAAAATTAACACCCTGCTAATCCAGAGGCACTTCCGGATAGGCCGTCGAGCGTGTTCCCTCTATGGCTTTGTTGCTGCGACCCTTGACCGTATAGACAAAGGAGATCTTGGGCTCACCCGTATTATTCTTGTTTGCGCGGTGCAGCAGTTTACAGTGGAAAAGTACCACATCCCCTTTTTTCAAAGGATGCGAAGTCCGTGTTTCCGCCAAAGTACGGTTGGGTTCTATCTCTTCACGAAAATACTCTTTTTCATCGAACTGATCAGGGGAAAAAGACATCTTGTGGCTTCCGGGAATAAACTCCAGTACCCCGTTCTCGCTACATTCCTCATCCAGAGCCAGCCAGACAGAAACAAGGTTGTCATTCTCAAAACTCCAATAGCGGAAATCCTGATGCCATCTTGTCTCAGTCGAGGTATGGGGCATTTTTGTCATAATGGAGTTATGATGGGCAATCGTGATAGTGGGAGATTCTCCCAATATCTGTTTGAGGACAGGACGGATCGCTTCATTTTCCATCCACTGCTTAAATACGATATCCCGATGATAGACTTGACGCAGTCTTCTGACCGTCACTTCCCCTTCAAGAAGATGGGCTTTCCCGTCAGAAATAAGCTTTCGTTCTTCCTTTGTCTTCCCTACATACTCCAATTCTGTTTCAATAGGGGGAACTTTATGCTTGAGATGGGCTTTGGCGATATCTTTGATCGTATCACAAAGTTCATGTTGTGCAAAACCGGGCAGAAGCAGAAACCCCTCCGATTTAAACTGCTGAAATTGTGCATCTGTCAGTGTCATAAGTAGACCTTTGGAAAGTAATTAAAAAATATTATAGCGTAACATTTTCAATAAATTCCACCTCATCCTTGCGAATGATAAGCGCATCTATGGAGAAAGGGAGATCGACTTTTTTGCTTTTGAGATAATACTGCGCGGAGTTGACCACCTTTCTGAGTTTTCCCGGCGTCACATTGTATACCGGATCGAAATCGGCTTTGCCGGATTTGACCTCAATGAAATGAAGTACACCCTCTTTTTGTGCAATAATGTCGATCTCTCCCAGTTTTCTGGCAAAGTAATTACGCTCTACGATAAGATATCCCTCCTGCTCAAGAAAAAGTGTCGCAAGCGCTTCACTCTCGTCACCGAATTGTTTGGGAAGTTCGCGCATCAACTGCAAGCCACTTCATCACCCACAGGGATCACATCGACTTTGACGGATTTAAATCGTGCCGTCATAATAAGTTCGTCACATTCGTCTCCAAAAAGAGCATTGATACGGCTTTGGGCATGATGGAAGGTACAAAAAAGTGTTTTTGCTCTGACCTTGTCTGTGTACTTCACGTTCAGAGCTTCGCTTTCGCCATAGGCACTTTTTAAAATGACCATATCCCCGAACTTCTCTTCATCTTCCAAGGGTGCAAGCAGGATATCTTCGTCATATTTGGTGTCGAGTTTGGAAGAACGTTTGGTCTGTGCAGCATTGTTGTAATGTGCCAAAGTACGCCCTGTGGTAAGATAGTAGCCTTCAAGATCCTCATTGTAAAAGCGTTTCTCAAGGATCTCCTGCACCATCCCTCTGGGTTCGTATTGTTTATAGACATACTTTCCCAATCCGTCATCGGTACGGAAGTCCAGCAGATGCAGTACCGGTGTATCTTCATGATAGATCGGCCACTGCATCCCTCTTTTTCTATGTCTCTCCAAGCGGTAATAGGCTGCACCGGAAAAACGTCTCGGCGCGACTTCACGGACTTCATTCCAGACATCCTCCGAAGTCTGGAAATCAAAATTTTCCTCATCGCCGAGTTTCTTTGCCATTTGTGTCAACACTTCCCAGTCATCAGGCAGATCGCTCTTGACCAACGGTTGGGAAAGGTGCAGTCTGCGCATCGCATTGACATAAACCCCTGTCTTTTCATAAGCAGACCTGACCCCTATGACGATATCGGCTTTTTGCGCGATCTCTGTCATAAAAAGTTCCTGTGTCATGATGAATTCAAGACTCCCGATCGCCTCCTCCGTCTTGTTGACATTGGGATGGATATGTACGATATCCTCCCCCATATTCAACAGTGCTTTGATCCTGCCTTCTATCATAGCATCCATCAGCTGCGGTGTCATCAGTCCTTCAACTTTCGGCGTTTGATAGTCTGGTGCAAAATAGGGCAGGCATCCCATATCGCAGGCTCCCTGGACATTGTTCTGGCCGCGAAGCGGCATCAGTCCCGCTCCCGTTTTACCGACATTCCCTGTCATCAGGGCAAGGTGTGTGATCGCCATCACCGCATAGGAGCCGTCCAAATGTTCGGTAATGCCAAGTCCCCAGAAGATCATCGACTTCTTGACCGCATACTCCCTGGCAATATTGGGGATCATCTTGGCAAGATATTCATATCCCTCTACTTTTTTAAAGAACGCCGGATCGGCATAGGGATCGTTGAGTATTTTTTCTCTGAAGGCATCAAACCCTTTGGTACGGTTGGCAATAAAACTCTTGTCATACAACTCTTCATCAATGATCACGTAGGCCATCATATTCAGAATCAGAAGGTTGGCTTCAAAAGGAATGATACAGTTCTGCTTTGCCAGTCTGGACAGTTTGGTATCACGTACATCAATGACGGCAAGATTGTTATACTTCTTCGCCATATCGACGATACGGTTGGCAATAATGGGATGGGCCTCCATGGTATTGGACCCTATCACGATCATATACTCAGTCTCGTAGATATCGTTGTAGGGGTTTGTCGCAGCCCCTTCCCCCATCGTTGCCCTCATCCCTTTCAAAGAAGGAGAATGGCAGACACGTGCGCAATTGTCCACATGAGGAGAGTCCATTGTTTCTCGGCAAAATTTCTGAAACGCATAGGCCGATTCACAGGAAGTTCTCGCTCCGCCAATGGCACAAAAACTGTCACTGCCGTACTTCTCTTTGATCTCTGAAAGTTTCATCGCTGCGATCGTCGTAGCTGTATCGAGATCACAGGTCATATAATCCCTGTCGAACTCTCTCAGCTGCGTGGCGACTTTTTCTTTGATCTGCAGGTTTTTCGACAGAAAGCTTTTTTTGATACGCGGTTCCCTGATGCGATCCCTGGCATCGACGAAGTCATAACCGTACTTTCCTTTGATGCAGAGTTTCCCTTCAGAGACCACTCCGTCCTTCTGGGCAAAGATCTTCACGATCCTGTTATTCTCCACCACACCTGTAATGTCGCATCCCACACCGCAGTAGGTACAGACACTTTCTATCTCTTCTCTCTCAATCGTTTTCGTCATGATTCGACCCTTTTGGCATTAATAAGAGTAAATTTATCTTATTTACTCTTAAAATAAAGTTTTTTTAAGCCCCGCCTGCTAATATCGTCACAGAAATAACAACTATTATAACAAAAAGGATTTAAGATGTTTACAATCACGGTAGAAAAAGAGTGCGGATGCTTCAAGAAAAGTGACTTCACCAACAATACCTCTTTTGAGAGCAAAGACGATGCGCTCATCAAAGCGATGAAAATGGTGAACCATATGAATGAGGAATTCTGCAGCAAACACACATTCAGACTGGAAGAGGACGGGCAGAACTTCGACATCTTCGTAGCGGAAAAGCCCAAAGCACACTCAGGATGCTGCGGAGGCGGACACTGCGGATGATCACGCTTTGGCGTGAGCGTTCAGATAGAACGCTGACATACTCTCTATTAAACAACAAGAACTTTCCCTGATCTTTACAAAAGAGCGTGCGCTTTTCTCCAAATAATCACACGCAGTGTGTCTGTCTCTGCGAACGACCTTGAAAGCAAAGCGATTCGAGAGCAGAGACGCTTTTTTTGCTTCGTTTTTTTCTAAAAAAAATAAAGAGAGACACAACGCCTCGGTATAGCTAAAAGGAAGTATCGAAAAAAGTTTACCTCTATTTGAAATTCCCAAATACCAGCGGCGCTTTGAGATCTTCCAGACCTCTGACCAGCGCGATCACCGCCTGCAGATCATCGATCTTCTTTCCGGAAACACGGATCTCATCTCCCTGAATAGAAGGGGTGACCTTCAGTTTGGCATCTTTGATCGCTTTGACGATCTTTTTGGCTTCATCTTTCTCGATACTGTCGATAATACGATAGACCACTTTCACGTTCCCGCCGCTGATCCCCTCGGTCTTGACCTCTTCAAGGGATTTGGGAGAGAGACCGCGTTTGATCATTTTGCTGAGTACAATATCTTTGAGCGCATCGATCTTGCTGTCGCTTGAGCTGGAGAGATTCAATACTTTCGCCTTTTCATTCAGATCGATCTCCGTCATGATCCCTTTAAAATCAAAACGGGTTGCGATCTCTTTCTTTGCCTGCTCGATCGCATTTTTCATCTCCATCATATCCAGCTTTGCCGAAATATCGAAATAGTGTTCCTTGGCCATCCCGTTTCTCCTTTTTTTACTTCTCTATCCGCATCATCGCGATCCCGCCATGGACCACATCAAGTTTTCCAAGGGCCGTGATCGCATCTCTCATTTTGCTTTCCTGCGTCTTGTGTGTCGTAAAAAGCAGCTTGGCGATCTCTTCATTTTGGGTCGGTTTTTGCAGCATAGATTCTATAGAGATACCGAACTCACCCAGCGTAGAAGTAATAGCAGCCAAAACACCGCTCTGGTCATCCACTTCCAAGCGGATGTAATACTGTGTCACGATCTCATCTTTGCTGAGCAGTTTGAGTCCGCTCTCCAAACCTTTTTTATAGCCAAGCATCGGTCCCTGATTCCCCCGCACAATATCAACGATATCAGCGATCACTGCCGATGCTGTCGCATCTCCCCCTGCACCGGGTCCGTAATACATCGTTTCGCCTACGCGGTCGCCGACCACAGTGACTGCATTCATCACGCCATCCACTTTGGCGATCATACTCTCTGCCGGGATCATCGTTGCATGCACGCGCAGCTCAACACCTTCTCCCACTTTCTTGGCAATACCGAGCAATTTGATCTCATACCCGAATTCCTTGGCAAACGCCACATCGGTCTGTGTAATATTCTCGATACCTTCTATGAGGATATCTTCAGGTTTGGCATCGAGACCATAGGCGATAGATGCCAGTATCAGCAATTTGTGCGAAGCATCGAAACCGCCGACATCAAAGGTCGGATCCGCTTCTGCATAGCCAAGTTCCTGTGCTTCTTTGAGGATCTCATCATACTGTGCTCCCTCATTGATCATCTTGGTGAGCATATAGTTGCAGGTACCGTTCATGATCCCCTGAATAGAATCGATATGGTTTGCAGAAAGGCCGTTACGCAGTGCCCCGATCACAGGAATACCGCCTGCGGTACTTGCTTCATACATCAAAGGGATATCCCCTGCGATCTCCTGGAGCTCATAACGGTGATAGGCAAGCAGGGCCTTGTTCGCCGTGACCACAGCCTTACCGTTCTCGAGCGCCCGTTTGACCAAAGCATACGGTTCTTCCACTCCGCCCATCAGTTCAACAACGATATCGATCTGGGGATCATCGATCACATCCAGTGGATTATCACTCAGCGTGATAGCGACATCTCTTTTTTTATTCAGGTTCTTTACCACACCCGATTTGACAACGATCTTTTTTCCCGCACGGGCTTCGATGATATCACTATTCTCCACAAGGATCTTTGCAACACTTGCACCGACTGTCCCTACACCCAGAATTCCTATTTTAACCATAAGCTATTTATTCTCCTCGAGTTCTTTAAGGAACTTCCTGATATTTTTTGCTGCCTGACGGATACGTTTTTCATTTTCAATCAGGGCAATACGCACATACCCGTCACCGTATTTTCCGAACCCGACACCGGGACTCACCGCTACACCGGCATGCAGCAACAGCTGTTTGGAAAACTCCAGCGAACCCATCTCACTTGCCACTTCAGGTATCTTACCCCAAATGAACATGGAGGCATTCGGCTTTGCCAAAGGCCAGCCTGCATTCGTGAATGCTTTGATCATCACATCACGCCGTTTTTCATACAACGGTATGATCTGCCTGTCCGGAACATCATGATGTTCGTTGAGCGCCACGGTCGCCGCCACCTGTATCGGTGTGAACATTCCGTAATCCAGCCAGGATTTGATCGCCTGCAGCGCACCTATAAGTTTTTTGTTCCCTACCACGAAGCCCACTCGCCAACCGGCCATATTATACGATTTTGACATGGTATAGGCTTCTACCGCAACTTCTTTGGCACCGGGAACTTCCATGATCGACGGTGTACGGTAGCCATCAAATGTAATATCTGCATACGCGATATCGGAAATGATATAAAAGCGTTTTTCTTTTGCCAGGGCTACCAACCTCTCATAAAACTGCGGGGTCACTGTTGCTGTCGTCGGATTGTGGGGGAAGTTCACTACCAGAAATTTTGCCTGCGGTACCGAATTATCCAGTGCCTCTTCAAGGTCAGAGAGGAAACGCTCCTCATCCACCTCAAAGGTCTCTTCATTAAAGACCAGATGCATCTTCTCGACATTTGCCCCCGCAAGGATAAAGGCCTGGGAATGGATCGGATAGGTAGGATCAGGCACGATCGCCACATCCCCCGGATTTGAGATCGCCTGTACCAGATGCACGTAGCCTTCTTTGCTTCCCATGGTTGCCACGATCTCGGTATCGGGATCAAGGTCTACACCATATTTTCGTTTATACCAGTCACTCATCGCCAGGCGCAGCTTGTAAATGCCTTTGCTTGCACTATAGCCGTGTGTTTTGCTGCGGTTCGCCACTTCACACAGTTTGTCTATGATCGGCTGTGGTGTATCAGCATCCGGATTTCCCATAGAAAAATCAATAATATCATGTCCTTTGCGCCGTAGATCCATTTTCAAGTCATTGATCTCCGCAAAGAGGTATTTGGGTAACCTGTTTATCTTTTCAAATTGTATTTCATCAAACATATTTTTCTCTCTTTATTCATTTTCGGAAGCAGGCAATTCACTGTTGTTTTCATCCTGCGGTGCAGGGATCACCTGCTTGATATTGAGTGCTTCATCCTCCGTATTTTCGGTTTCGGGAACGGCAGACTCAACGGTCTTCGCTTCATTGAACGGAAGCAGACTTTTAAGTTGCGACTGGTCGAACTGTGTAAAGAAATACCACGAAACATACCCCAGGAGGATCAGTATCACCGGCCAGAGCCACCATTTGGACCCCATCCTCTTTTCTTCCATGATCGGCAGACCGAGTGTTACACTTTCAACTTCCTCTGTCTGCGCATAATGGGCGATCGCATCTTCTCTGAGTTTATCCAGGTCGATGCCATATTCCCGTTCAAGGATAGAAATGAATCCGAGGGCATTCACTTTTTTGAGTGCAACGAAGTCATTCTTGAGAAGATGTTCAATATTTTCTTCCGAAATCTTTGTTTTTTGACTGATCGTCGCAACACTATTTTCTTCAAGTAACTCATTTAACTGCATAACCCATCCTGTGTATTAAAATTGCTGCAGCTGCACTGACATTGAGCGAATCAAATGCATGCTTCATTTCAATGGAGATCCGTTGATCGATCTTTCCCTGCGCTTTTTTGGAAAGTCCTTTCCCTTCACTGCCCAAGATCAGGGCACGTTTCCGCTCGAATTCCATCGTTTGTACCGCATCTCCGTCCATGGCCGCACCGTAAAGCCTGAAACCCACCTGCTGAAGTTCATTGCACACATCCAGGATATTGGGGATCAGCAGGAACGGCATATCAAGCAGTGCGCCCGAACTCGTTCTCGCGATCGCTTCCATATTGAGATGTTTCACGCCTGTAGCGATGACGGCATCCGCGCCAAGTGCATAGGCACTCCGTACGATCGCTCCGATATTTCCAACATCCGTAAGACCATCGAGTACCACTAGAAAATCTTCCTTTTTCACGGCTGAAAAAGGAAGCTGTTCAAGTGCCGAGATCTCCAGAAGCAATCCCTGATGGTTGCCTCCTTTGCTCATGGACTGTGCCCATTTTTCTTCAAGAAATTTTATCTTGTCGTGAAATTGATGGAAAAGTGCCTGCGGCAGTATCCCTTTTTTGGCGACATAAACGGTGCTGACAATCTCAGGGTGCCGCTCCAAAGCATAGAGGCACACTTGCTTTCCATAAATAATCATAAGAAGGATTTTATCCAATTTTTACTTGAAATCCGGATTCGGAAAGGGAGATCACGAATTCACCAGCTCCTGATACCACTCTTTCACGCTTCTGTCACTGAGTGAAGAGAGCAGTTTTGCTTTGCTCTTGGGAGGCAGATCCAGCGTCAGCACTTCATCAAAACGCAGCGATCCGTAGGTACTTTTTTTTGCCTTGATGACCACTACCCATTCTCCCCTGACTGTAAGCTCTTTGAATCGTGCATTCAACTCTTTTGCTGTTCCCCGGTAATAGCGCTGATACTTCTTGCTGATCTCTTTTGCCAGGAAAAGCTCACGTTCTCCATCCAGTGCAGTGATCTCTTCAAGCAGTTTCTCCAAACGGTGCGGCGCTTCATACAGTACGGTATTGTAGCCGTTTCCCATCGCTTCGCTCAAGGCACTGCTGCGTTCTTTGCCTTTGTGGGGCAAAAAAGCGAAAAAGAGGAATTTACCCTCTTCAAAACCTGAAGCCGCATAGGCTGTCGTGACTGCGGAGGCACCCGGCAGCACATCATAGGCGACACCATGCTCCTGACAATAGGCTACAAGAAGCTGTCCCGGATCAGAAATGACCGGCATACCGGCATCGCTGACATAAACGATCTCTCTGCCCTTCAGCGCACTGCCAAATTCTGCCAGCCTCTCTTTTCCGTTATGTTCATTGAAAGAAACAAACGATGCATCAGGGTACACCATACCAAAACGCTCCTCAAGCAGTTTGAAAAGCCGTTTGGTCTGGCGTGTATCTTCGCAGAAAAAAAGTTCGGCCTTTTCAAAGCATTTCATGGCACGAATAGTGATATCCTGCGGATTTCCGATAGGTGTAGGGACAAATGTAAGCATAGTATGACTTTTGAATATGAAAGGGAAAAAGAAGCGCTCTCCAAAAGAGAACGCATTGTACTCCGCAAGCTGCGAAGCATCGCTTTGGAAAAAAATTAACCGAGGTTGTATTTTTTCTTGAACTTGTCGACTCTGCCTGCTGCATCAAGGATCTTTTCAGAACCTGTGAAGAACGGGTGACACTCATTACAGATATCGATGCTCATTTCCGGCTTGTTCGATCGTACTTCAAACTTGTTCCCGCAGGCACAAGTCACTTTACATTCCATATATTCAGGGTGAATACCTTTTCTCATGTTAAGACCTTTATCGTTTATTTTAATGACAGGCAACCAACCTGTTCCGGTGCAGTGCACCCTTCCGCTGCATATGCAGGGGGCGCTGCAACGCTTCTTTGAGCGAGACAGCAATTTTAGAGGCGAATTATATCCAAAAGATTTTTAAAAAACTATAAAAGCAGTTTGGCCGCGACGGCACAGGCCGCACTTTCACTTTTGAGGATCAGCCGTGTATCAAATCCCACAATATTCTCCGGACTGAACAAATCCGCTTCATCCTCATGGAAACCACCTTCACACCCTATGACGATCGTCTCTATATCCTTAGTGGAAATGAAATGGTTTTCAGAGAAATTCAGCATCTTGCTTTGTGGATTTTTGGCAAGGAACACTTCAAGATTCTCTGCCATATCCAGCTGCATCATCACCGAACGGCCCGACTGCTGTGAAGAATTCAGCAATATCTTTTCAAGCCGTTTGAAATCGGGCTTGAAACTTTTCTGCGAACGTTTACAGTAAATAAATGTGATCTTCGCCACACCCATCTCATTGAGAGAAGGCAGTACCTTCTCTATACTTTTGGGATCGATGATGCACCAGCCGATATGCAGCACTCTGGAAGCTTTGACCTCCAGTGTACTGCTCTCCTGGAGTGCAAGCATGGCAGTACGCTTGTCCATAAAAGTGATCTGGTAACGATGAAGCAAACCGTCCTGCAGGTTTCGCAGGTACAGGGTATCGTCAAGTTTGTGTCTGCGTACTTTGAAAATGTAACGATGCGCATCGCCTGTCAGTGTAAGCTGCGGACTGCCCGCCTCCTGATGATAAAGATACTGCATCGTTTAAATAGCTATCATACCTTTGGCTTTGAACACCATCAAAACAACCATTACTGCGACCAGAAAGACCTGTACTGCTGAGATCTTGTAAAAAAGACTCTTGAGCAATGCATGTTTTTCAGGGTCTTCGACATTCGCCGTTTTGATCACTTTGTATTTCCTGATCTCGATGAACATCATCGCCGCCCAGATGAATATCATAAGGATGATACTCAAAGAAAAACCATACTTTCCTACCACCATGACCAATATACCTGTAAACGCGATCATCGTCGCGATCGCCTGAAAGACCATTGTGTAGATAAAACTTGCTTTTTTAAACTTCAGGGGATGTTTTGCCGTCATCTTCGGGATAAAAAAACCTGCGATCAAAAAGGCCAAAAATATCTTGACCAGAATGCTGTGTGATGCAATCATCTGTGCTGTCATAAAAAACTCCTGTGGGGTACTCTGACCCATAAATTTGAAAAGGATTATACCTTTTTTATAATAACGGTGCTACACTTTTTTCGGCATTTTTAAAGATGCATGCGTTAAAAGTTTTTCCCAAAGCTTCGGATCACTCCATTCGGATCGTATCTGCTCTGAGAAAACGATATTTTCCAGGGCTATCTTCCCCATAAGCTCGCTGTGTGCATCTTCTCTGAAACCCTGAGCATATCCTGTTTCCGTCTCATGCACGATGATACTGTGCAGTGTTACCTCTCTCTCCCCGTTTTGCATCTGCGTACACGCAAGAACCCGTTCCACCAGCAGATAGATCACACGGGAGAACTGCTCTGCCGAAGGAGAGACCGGAAGTTCTATCCAGCGGCTGCTGTGCTGCTTCATCGCATTCAGATAGGCTTTGTCATCACCGTTCCAGAGCGTGATACCATGGTCGAATGCTTCGATAAGCTCCTTGATATAAAGCTTGGTTAAACCAAAATCATACACCATCTGTCCGTTGTCGAGATAATTCGATTCAAGAAGCACCTCTACCTTGTAGGAGTGTCCGTGTATATTCTCGCTGCAGCGGCGCGTGGAACAATCCCTGACAATATGGGCATTCTCAAATTTAAAAAGTTTGCGTATCAGCATCGATACTCCTTACTCCGGATAATTATGGCTGATTTTAACCAAGATAGCTTAAGGGCATCTCTAAATCCTATGAAAAGACCTTTTTGGCTTTGTCCCAGAGGCTCTCTTCTTCTATCTCTTCTTCCTCGCGATGATCCTCTTCTTTATAATAGATATCCTCCGGCAATGCATTTTCCGGCGTGCCATCGACATTTACGACAACAAGTTCCGGATGGATAAGCTCTCTGAGCTTCTTCTGTACGACCATCTTTGTTGTCATCAGGCTCATGGCACATCCATGGCAGGTGCCGGTCAATTCAATATAGACCACACCGTCTTTGACCCCAAGAAGCTTGATCGCTCCTCCATGGGACTCCACATATTCATTGACAGCAGGCAAGTGATGCTTGACCGCTTCGTAGATATCTTCATCTGAAAAGTGCATTTCATAATCCTTTATTATCAAATAAATAACTAATACAAATATACTACCCTTTTACTTAAATAAGACTAAATTACTCCTATTTGATCTCTTTCAGCCGGGTACTGATATAAAAACCCCATATCAACATAGCGATACTCAAAAGATAGATGACCGTGTAACTGCCCACAAGCTTTAAGATGATCCCTCCAAGTATAGGAAAAAAGAGCCCCAGAGAGACGATATTCGTCTGTACTGCGGTATAGACAGGTCTTTTATCCTCGGGGGCTATCTCTATGACCAGATTCATACCCGAAATATTGAATCCGTCCAGTGCTATGCCGAAAAGAAGAAAAATGACGGCATAGAGATAGACATTGTCGGCAAATACCGCTATGACAAAAGCAGCGATCATAAAAAGGAAACTGAGGGAAAGCATCTTTTCGTAATCATGTATTTTTCTCCATAACACACTGCTTCCAATGATACTGCCCAGCATCTGCACAGTAATAAATCCGCCCAGCATCCATCCCGTCAGGGTAAACGCGCTGTTGGCATTGAGGATTACAAAAGGCATGGACAAAAAGTAACTGTAGCTGAGAAAGATCGCAAAGATCTGCTGCTGAAGTCTTTTGTCTTTTTTCAGTATAGAAACTGCATTTTGGACAAAGAGACCAAAATGTTTCTCTTTTGCAGAGACATGTTCCTTCGAGGGTTCCACTATGGTAGCAAAGGTAACAAATCCTACAACCATAAAAAGGCTGCTCACCATAAAAAGATATGCATAATTCAGCGGAGCATCATAATGGTTAAGCACATATCCCGCCACACCGCCACTGATAATAGAAGCGACCGACCCGGCAATATTCCTGTTTGCCATCGTCTTCCCCCGATAGGCTTTGGAAAAGAGTTTGGCCTGGAGTTCTTTAAAATAGATGGCACCGAAACCTGCGGTGAACGAGAAGAAAAAAAGTCCTGCCCCGATGAAAAAAAGTGTAAGCGTTTTGTTGCTGTCCCCGATAAGAAAAATACTTGCTCCTATAGCGAACCAGCTGATCCAGCGAAAGAAAAAGACTTTTTTAATGTAGGGGAGTACCCGTTTGTAGGTCTGCGCATGAAAAGCGGCATAAAGCTGAATAACGATCGCCCCGCCCCGCAGCAGTGAGGCAAAGAGACCAACAATGACCATGCTGTCACTGAAATGGTGTACCATCAAAGGCAGAATGGTCGAAGGTTCGGCAATGGTAATGGCCAATGCCAGGAAGAAGGCATGAACAACATTTTTGGTGTTGTTTTTGTGGTCGTCTATTTTGAACATACGTTATCTTGAATCGGCATGAACAAATCTGTCATCAGACCTTTTCTCTCTGACCTCATCAATCCCAGATTGCATCCAGCCCGAACGTATCTCCCCTTCCGCTTTGTCAAAATTCTCAATATAGGGTTTGATATCCAACAGCGGTGTCGCGTCCAGGATATCCACACCCTTGATCGTCACGATATTTCCCTCCACTTTGACCAACTCTACCACGGAAAGCCCCAGTCCGTTGGGATGCATCGGTGTTCTTGTGGAAAATACGCCCCTAGGCGTATTGGTCTTGTCATTGAAGGGAACAACACTCAGTTTCGGCTCCTTCACTTTGTGAAAATGATAGATAAGATAGACATGGCTGAAACCGTCCAGATCTTTAAGTCCCTCTTCATACTCCTTTTCAAATTCGATCGTAGCATAGACATTTCCGGCTCCTTTGGGCTGAACAGGCATGTTGACCAGTTCGCAAAAAGGCGAATGGATCGTGGCGATTGGCTTGAGTGTAAAGTGCATGCTATGTTTTCTCCTTGCCCCTAAAAAGGGTTTTCAAACATGTTTTTGAAAAAGAGACCATAGGCACTTCCTGCTTATAGGCCTCATACTTTTCACCAAATTTTCTCTTCACTTCCATCTCTTCAAATATAAGCACCATCAGCATAATAAAAAGCATTTCTGCAGGTGCGACGATCGTGATGAACGTTGGCGAACCCAGTAAAAGCGCCCAACCCAGAGGCAAAAGTGTCAAACCAAAAAGCATCGGGTGGCGCATGCAGCTGAATATCCCCGTGGTCACCAGTCTGTTGGTTTCCAGTCTGGGGATGTCGCCTATCCTGCCCTTGGTCAATTCTCTGCCACCGTTGGCTGCCGCCCGGAAAGCCAATTTCAGTACCACAATGCCAAACAGGGCGGAAATCACGTGAAACAATATATTGGAAAAAATCGGAGTATACCAGTCTCTCATCAAAGAATATGCAGCACCGCCTATCAGCATTACAAGCCACAGGACAATACGTATCACGACCGATATTGAAGTATGCAGTTTCACTGTTTTTTCACATATGTTACAAAACGGTCATCGGCCTTGGCGTCACAATAGACAGTATGCCCTGCCTTTTCAAATGCTTCGATAAGCGGCTCGGGACGAAAATCTGAAACAATCGTGAGGATATCACCTGTCTCAAGCTTTTTCAGTATTTTGTTCGCCTCCGCCAAAGGGTTCTTTTCCCTGTCCAGCATTTCATTGGCATTCAAAGAGGTTTTGGCTTCACTGCTGATCCAGTCAGGCCGTACTTCAACAACATGATCTTCTTTCTCCCCATGGGACTTCACAGGCTTCTGTCCTACAGCGACTCTTAGCTGATTGAGCAAATCTTCAGGATCCATTCCTCCGACAACCGCTGCCTGTTTCACTCCGGCGATCTTTGCCAAAGTGCGTCTCAGTACAGGATTGTTCAGCTTTTTGAACTTGGGATTGATCTTGATAAGGATATCTTTCATCCCCTCATAATCATTGAGCAGATCCGCTATTTTGGTCTCAAGCGTGATCTCTTTCATCTTTGGGCGCCTTCCTCTTTGAGGAATGTTTTGATGTGATCTTCACTCACCTCTTCGGCATCATACTTGACCACGATCAGCCCTTCTGTTTCATTGACATAGAAATCAGTCACGCCATCGAGCGTTTTAAGCCCCTGAAGTTTTGTTTTGTCATACGTATCGAAATCCAGGAAAAGATTGGCTCTGAGTCCCGGGTTTCGCATCCCCAGGATCCAAAGTGCCCAGAAAACTGCCAGTACGACTACAAAGATCGTTACCCCCTGCGCACTGTAGTGTCCGTAGATCCAGCCGCCGATCGCACCGCCCAGGAAGACACCGACATAGGCAAAAGTATTGGCCACACCCAGTGCTGCTCCTTTTTGATGGACTTTGGCAAATTTTGCCACAAAACTCTGCAGCAGCGGTTCGAACATATTGAAGCCTATGAAAAAGAATGTTGCACCTACCGCGAACCAGACAAAACTGTTCGAGAATCCCATCAGGAGGAAGGAAGCTACGATGAAAGCGATAGAGGCCAAAAAGACTTCTTTCCCTTTGCTGTACTTTTCACCAAAGACAGCCGCCGGTCCCATCGCCAGAATACCGAAGAATACCGCCGGCAGATAGACCTTCCAGTAATCCAGCGTCGTCATATCGAACTTCTCTTTCATCACGATCGGAATGATGAAAAATGCGATCGCCATCGTTCCGCTGTGAAACAGGAACGTAATATACATACGTACCAGATCTTTGTCTTTGAACACATGTTTGATCTTCGCTTCTTCTTCACTATAGTGATGGACGATCTTTGGAGGCTCCGGTACTGCAGTAAAGAGAATGACCAGTGCACTCAGAGAGAGGATGGCAGTCAGCCAGAAGAGCGAAGAAACGCTCAGGTAGCCTGCCATCACAGGCCCGATGATCATGGCTGCGGCAAAACTCATCGCGATGGTCATACCCATGACCGCCATGGCATGGGCTCTCTGGTCTTCACGCACGTGGTCGGCTATCATCGCAGTGACCACAGAACCGATCGCCCCTGCACCCTGCAGGAAACGGCCAAGAAGCAGGATATAGATATTATCCGCTATAGCTGCGACGACCGAACCTGCGGCAAAGAGCAGCAAGCCGAACAAAATGGTCTTTTTGCGGCCTATTTTGTCACTCATGACACCAAAAGGCACCTGAAGTACAGCCTGAGTCAACGCATATCCGCCCAGTGCCACACCCGCAAGGAAGGCATTCCCTCCGGGTAGGTCTTTCGCATACTGCGAAAGCACCGACAGGACAATAAAAAGCCCGAAAAACCTCAGGGCAACGATCAAACTTAAAGGTAAAACTTTTTTAACGATCTCTTTCATGTTTACTCCATTGTGGTTAATAAGGAGAATATTACTCCCATTTAAATATAATTTCCCTTATAAGATATTTTGAAATTATATTTGTCATTATCATACCTTATGAAGGAAAACCGTTTATGAATGACTACTTTCTCTTTGGCATACTTTCTTTTGTCCTTTCTGCACTCTTCTCTATGGGCGGTACCGGTTCAGGCATAGCCCTGATACCCATTTTGCATTTTCTCGGCCTTGACTTTACCGTAGCCAAGGCAGTAGGTCTCTTTGCCGGTGCCTCTACCACCATTACATCCAGTATAATGAATATCAAACGTAAAGTACTCGATTTCCGTTTTGTATGGCCTATTGCACTGATGATGCTTGTTTTTGCACCTTTAGGAGCCTATATGAGCCAATATGTACCGGCAAAATATGTCAAGATTCTTTTTATCTTCCTGCTCTTCTACAGTGCAACCATGATGCTCTTTGGCAAAAAAAAGGCTTTGATACATTCCCATACAAAGATCGTACCTTTTCTTGTAGGTGCCAGTGTCGGTTTCATGGCAGGACTTCTCGGTGTCGGTGGGGGAAATCTTCTTATCCCGCTTCTAATCATGCTTGGGTATGATCCAAAGAAAGTCGCTGTATCTGTCAGTTTCGTCGTACCTTTTGCCGCACTGAGCTCTTTTGCCACCTATGCTTCCTATGTCCCTCTTGACTGGAAACTGCTGTTCACTGTGGCATTGGGAGCTATGGGAGGGGGATACATCGGAAACTATCTGATGCACTTCAAGCTGGAACAAAAACAGATCAAAAAGATCATGGCGCTGCTGCTCTATCTGCTGGCTTTCAAAATGTGTTATGGATTCATCACAGCATAGATACCCTAAAAGGATCACACTCCCTGTGTCGTATCAAACACGCGGATATGCAGGCGATCCGAGTAGCGGAAATTGTGTTTCATGCAAAACTCAAATACCGCTTTGTCATTGCGCCAGATGGTGTCGCGACTCTCACCGACGGGCATGCAGTAGACAGGAAGATCGGGAAGGATCTCTCTGATCTCGTTGATCTCATCGATCGCTGTGGTCTCTACCAGTGCAGCATCGATGGTGAACTTCAAAAATGACTCTTTGGTATACTTGCCTATCGCCCTGAGTGCCTGCGGTACAATACGCTTGGACTTGGGCTCTCCCGAGTTGGCAAGCTTCAAAGAGAGTGCGAAGACGCAGGACTGATAGGCAGGATACCTGTCAAAGTCGATCTCTATCGTACCATTGGTCTCAAAAGTGATTTGGATATCCTCTTCGACCAGCCATGAAATGACTTCATAAAAAGTACTGTCGGCATGATACATCAAGGGCTCTCCGCCGGTAATAACCATATCCGGCTTATAGCCTATCGTTTCAAATTCTTTTTTGAGGGTTTCGATCAGTGCTGCAGCGTCGTCTACTTTGGTCCAGGATTTTGCATAACTGCTGTCCACCGCAAAGTACGTGTCACAGCCATACCGCGTTTCGCCATCGACTTCATATGTTGCCCCAAATCCGGGACAGGAAAGATTACATCCCCCGGTACGAAGAAAATACGAAGGCACCCCCGCATACTTCCCTTCTCCCTGGATAGAAAAGAACTGCTCTGTCAGATAAAACAAGGGTTCTCCTTGTTACATTTCTCATTTGATTGCAAAGCAATCATCCCCCCGTCTCATAGAACGCCCTCGAAGAGATATCTTCTTCATTGGGGTTGTCTTCACTCCAGCGGTTCTCTTTGGGCTTATCTTTCAATACCTGTGCAAGTACGTCTGCCGCCCCCTGTATATCACCTTTTTTCACAGAATCTGCAATACTCATCGCTTCATCAAAATAGAGACAGGGAATCAAGTTTCCTTCCGCTGTGAGCCTGATACGGTTACAGTTTTCACAGAAATCGTGCTTGTGCGGATCGATAAGCCCGAATTCATAGCCATTCTCTTCTATCTTGTAATTAAAGGAAGGACTCGCACCCTCTCTTCCCAAAGCATGGATCGTGTATTTCTCTTTTACTTTGGTCAGGATCTCTTTGCCATGCATACCCCTGAGATCGATATTGGCATGTCTGTTCTCCATATATTCAATGAAACGTACCTTGATGCCTCTGTCCATACAGTATTCCATCACATCGATGATCTCATCGTCATTGATCCCTTTAAGCGGTACCATATTGATCTTGACACCCAGACCGACTTCAAGGGCTTTGTCTATGCCCTTGAGTACCTGGCCCAATACATCTTTCTGTGCGATCTTGTGCGCGACTTCCGGCTTGAGCGAATCCAGGGAAATATTCAATCTTTTCAGTCCTGCGTCTTTAAGCCTTTGCGCAGTTTGAGGCAAAAGATAGGCATTGGTGGTCAGCGCAAGGTCTATATCGGGTTTATACTCATGTATCATTTTTATGAAGGTATCGAGATCTTCCCTCAGTAGCGGTTCACCCCCTGTGATACGTATTTTGTTCACCCCTTCATCCATAGCCACTTTCATAAAAAGAAACAGTTCCTCAAAAGAGAGGAGGTTTTCTTTGGGTACCCATGAAAAAGGTTTTTCCGGCATACAATACTGGCATCTGAAGTTACATCTTTCTGTTACGGAAACACGTAAATAGTTCACTGTCCGGCCATGTCCGTCTATAAGCATATTGATCCAATTATTGAATTTTTGTAAGAGTATCCAAATGTTGATAAAAAGGGGATAAAGTGGAGTGAGGAGTGAGGAGTGAGGAGTGAGGATATTTTTTGACAGGATAGATAAAATATAGCTTACTTTAC
>JALSTF010000199.1 GCA_026983895.1 Sulfurovum sp. | reverse complement strand
ACTTTCGATACCTGGGTTGGAGAAAAGGAAAAAACAAGGGCCTGGGAACTTTTGTTCGCAGCGAAAAAAGATTATGCGCATCATCGGGATACGCTGGGCAAAGAAGTAAAAGAAAAAATAACAGAACATTTTTTGGCAGCGGAGTGTTCCGACTGGTTCTGGTGGTACGGAAGTGACCATTATACGGACTTTTCCAGAGAGTTCGATACATTGTTCCGAGACCATCTCATAGCAATATATACACTGATCGGCATATCTCCGCCCCATGATCTGCTGATCCCTCTTATGCAAAACCAAAGCAGCAATAAATTCTGGATCAAGCCGCAATCGCAAATCACCCCAATGATTGATGGGAAAAGAGATTCCTTCTTTGAATGGATGGGATGCGGGATTGTGGAGGAGAGTAAAATGTTCTCTACGATGGAAAAACAAATGCCGTTAGTCAGAAAAATATATTACGGACAAGACAGCAGCCGTCTCTATTTTGCCTTTGAAGGAGATATTTCCGGTTTATGCAAAAACGGTACGGTCGGCATTATGATCGACCCTATAGGGCTCAACAGAAAGGTCGACTGTACCCGGCCGAGGTTCTCTGCAGATGGGATCGAGATAAAACTTGCCTGCAAAGAGTGGCTGGAGTTCAGCATAGACAAAAGTGCGATCAGCGAAGATCGTATCTCACTGCGTTTTGAAATAGAAGCAGAGGGGAAACCGGTACAGACCCTGCCGAGTTTTGGTGCGCTCACTATCGATCTCAATGATGATTACAGTAAAAACTGGTTTGTATAGGAGAAGTAGAAAAAAATGAAAAAAGTATCCTTCCTGTTCGGTATCCATATGCATCAACCCGTAGATAATTTCGATGAAGCGGTTGACAAGGCGGTAAAACTTTGCTACATGCCGTTCTTTGAAACGATGATGCGGTATCCTGCGTTTTCATTTTCCGTGCATTGCAGCGGCTGGCTGCTCGATACTATCAGGGTCAAATATCCGAAACTTTTTGAACATATGCAAGTCTTGACCCAAAAGGGCAGTATAGAATGGCTGAGTGCCGGTTATTATGAACCGGTACTGAGTGCCATACCTTCACGGGACCGCCGTGCACAGATCAAAAAGCTGAGTGCTTATATTAAAAAATACTTCAAAGTGAAACCCAAAGGTCTGTGGCTGACAGAAAGGGTCTGGGAAGCCTCTTTGGTGGAAGACCTGTCTGCCTGCGGCATGCAGTATGCCATGGTGGATGACTACCATTTTTTGAGCAATCATTATGATGCCGACCGTATGCATGGGTATTATGTGACAGAAGACAATGGAGAGGAAGTGTCGCTCTTTCCCATTTCAAAGGCTTTGCGCTATGCTTTTCCTTTTTCCGGTGTAGAGGAAGCTGTCGAATCGATCCTTCAGTGTCAAAAAGAAGGAGGGGAGGCGGCCATCCTGTTTGACGATGCCGAAAAATTCGGCCTTTGGCCGGAAACGCATCACTGGGTCTATGAGAAAAAATGGCTTGAAGTCTTTTTGGAAACCGTACTGAAACATGAAGCGATAACGGTACAGCATTACAGTGAATATAGGCAACGGAACAAAGCACTGGGGCTGGCGTACCTTGACAATTGCTCGTATGCTGAAATGGGTGAATGGAGCCTGAAGGCGGCAGATGCCGCCGTGTACAAACGGATTGAAAAAAGTGTCGCTCCGTATGTTGTAAAGGGCGGTATCTGGAAAAATTTCTTCATCAAATACCATGAAAGCAATTATGTCCACAAAAGGATGCTGTATCTGAGTGCACAACAGGATCATTTTCATGCAGGTACCCGTGATGCACTCTACAGGCTCCAGACGAATGATATGTTCTGGCATGGTGTTTTCGGCGGTTTTTACCTTCCGAGCCTGCGGGATAACGCTTATCGGTATCTACTTTTCATAGAACGGCAGAA
>JALSTF010000198.1 GCA_026983895.1 Sulfurovum sp. | reverse complement strand
TGAGTATTTCACTCAAGGCTTGAAGTATCAGCAGGATGAATCCAAATACGAGTACCGCTTTGATGATCCATCGACTGCCCAAACCCCCGGGATCGGAAGAGACCTCATGCTGCAGGTAACTTTGCCAGGCCATATCGACCGCATCATTGAGGAAAACCAGTGAGAACGGGATGACCAGAAGCAGCATGGAAAGTATCTGAACGATCTCCCGGGTATTCACCCCGTAACGTTCATAAAAAATATCTACCCGTACATGCTTGTCATGTTTGAGCGCATAGGAGAGACCCAGCAGAAAGACCATATCAAAAAGATGCCATTCCACCTCTTGAAGCGCAATAGATCCCGAAGAAAAAAGATAACGCATCCCGGCATCGTAGGCAACAAGCAAAGAGAGTGCCACAACCAAAAAAGCGGCGGTCATACCTGCAACTTTTGACAGACGGTCAAGAAAATAGGAAAAGTGCATAAAAAATCCTGTGATGTTTAACCCAAAATATGCAATAGAATTGCATATTTTGGGTTTAAAGTCAACGTATTATAGCTTTTTCGCCCCAATTACCCAAATCCCGATAAAGTCGGGATTATTTCCAGTAGGTATCCAGCCGGATGTTCCACCCTTTGCGCCAGCGCTCCTCTCCTCTGGCTGGCGGGGAGTTCCGGATGCGCCGTGCCAGCATCGCCTTTGCAGCATCGGAAAAGGCTTTGTATTTGTTCAGGTTCTTCTCATCGAAGTGTTCAAGAACCTGCAGCAGTCCCCACCCCTGCCCTTTGTATCGTTCACTTTTGAGGGTGCCTTCCCCTTTGAAATTGGTATAGTCAAGCAGGATGTAAAGCCCTCTTTCATCGATCTTTCCGTTCTTCCTGTACAGCATATGGTTGAACCGGCGCTCTATCGTGGCAGCTTTTTTCGGATCTTTGATCGTACCGAGCATCTGAGGAAGGGCCTGGCGAAGACGCTGTGCCATGAATTCCGCCTGCTGCGGCATGGTCCCTTTCAGAAAATGGAACAGTTCCATGTACTGTTTCGTTCTTCTCTTTTTGGCGGCAAAGAATGCGGTTTTGCTCTGCCACGGAAGATCACTTTCGGGTGTCAGCCACACCGGCATTTTGACACCTTTTTTCTGCACGAAGGCCACGACCATGGGAAAGACTTCCCTGAAACGTTCCGTATGCCCTTTGGGGAACCAGATGAAATGTCCTATCCCCACAGAAGCAAAATCCTCCCCTTTGTTCCACCACACCAGATATTTGTCTTTGCCCGCCCCTTCATTCTGCCACACTTTTTTTGCAATATAGTTCGCCTGCGCCTTTGTTAGATCTATGTGGGCAGACAACATTGTCCATGGCAGTAA
This sequence comes from Sulfurovum sp., assembly GCA_026983895.1. Classification (GTDB taxonomy): domain Bacteria; phylum Campylobacterota; class Campylobacteria; order Campylobacterales; family Sulfurovaceae; genus Sulfurovum. The sequence continues at coordinate 612 of JALSTF010000198.1, read as the reverse complement.
AATGATCAAAAAAAGCTTTCTCATACACACTCCATTAAATAATCTTCATTATACTATCGAAAAAAAGAGGATATTTTCAGATGATCATAAAAAAAATATGGTTCTCAACCCTGTTTTCCACACTTTTTCTGAGTGCCGCAAACACCCTCCCGATGAAAAGCCTCGAAGGAAGCTGGCTCTTGCAAACACTGGACGGGCACCAGGTCTACAAAGCAAGAAGCATTCTTGACTTCCATGCGAAACACAAAAAGATAGACGGGTTTGACGGATGCAACCGTATTACAGGAAAACTCGACCTCCATCCCAATGATCTTTACTCTTCCAAACTGCATAAACAGCCTTATGAATGCAGAACATCGCTTCATGCCTATGTAAGCAAGCACCTCGACCAGACCATAGCTGAAGGTTTTACCATCCAAAAGGCTACCATGAAAGGTGAAAAAGGTATTTTGCTCAAAAGTACACACCATACACTTTTCTTCAAAAAACTCGGTGGCGATTCTCTTTTTGATACTATTTTAAAATAAGAATCCCGTGTCTTCTCAAAGGTCGGTAAACCCATCAGATTTGCTTGTTTCGGCGTGAGTGAGGCGCAGGAGCTTGCATGAAAAT
>JALSTF010000197.1 GCA_026983895.1 Sulfurovum sp. | reverse complement strand
CAGAAAGAGGAATTCTCTCTGATAGTATCGTGGGAGATCTCAAAAATATTGGTGTCATAAACTGTGTGAGGGATACCATACGCTTCGCAGTGTTCTGAGAGGAAATCGTAGTGCTCGTCGGGCATACCGTATTTGACGGTACAGGCTTCAAATTCAAAGTTGAAAGGGGCATGTCTTTGCACATGCTTTAAAGCATGCACCAAAGCCAAAGAATCTTTCCCCCCACTCAATCCTACAAGGACTTTATCACCCTCGCCGATGAGTTTGAACTGGGCATTGGTTTTTCCTATCACCTTGAGAAGCTTTTTGCTCATCGGGATAGTTTTGGTCTGCTCTCTTCTCTCTTTCACTGTACCTGCTTTGAAATGATCTTCTCAAGCATTGCCATGATAAAACTGCTGCTGACCTTTGCGGAGTGTTTGAGAAATTCATCAAAATCAAATGCCGCATCCATATCTGCCGCGTCACTGATCGCACGCAGTACAAAGAACGGCACATCGAAGGCATCACACACGACTGCTACCGATGCGCCTTCCATCTCTATGGCATCTGCATCGAAAGTCTTTGCGATCCACTCTTTGCGTTCCGGATCGGCAATGAACTGGTCACCTGTAGCGATAATACCTTTTTTAAGTGTGATATTCTTTTCATCCGCTACCGCTTTGGCAATATGAAGAAGCTCTCTTGAAGGCTCGACATAGACTTTCCCTTCAGGAACATAGCCGTGAGGATGTCCAAAAGCCGTGATATCCAGATCGTGCTGACACAGTTGTGTCGCAGCGACCAGATCCCCTATCTTAAGGTCTGGAGAGACGGCTCCGGCTACTCCTGTGAAAAGCAGCATGTCACACTCAAAGTGCTCTATCATCGTTGCCGCTGTCAACGCAGCATTCACCTTGCCGATCTTTGAATAGCTCAATACAATATCCAGATCCTTGTATTTGGCTTCATGATAAAGATTGCTGCCGTATTCTGTATCACTGTGCTTTTTAAAAAATCTGAGCAATGGTTCATGTTCACTCGATTCCAGAAAAGGATCAACCTCTTCCAGCATCGCTCCCATAATGGCTATTTTCATGCAAGGTTCCTGATTTCCTGGATCGTCGTCTCGAGCGATGCCATATCGGAGACAACAAAATGAGGCTTTTTCGTTGCTTTTCTGTTCAAACCTTTAAGCACACCGCCATGACCGAATTCAACATAACAATCCACTTCATCATCGAACTTGGCAATGGACTGTTTGTAAAGTACCGGAGAGACCAGTTGTTTGGGAAGCAGTTCCAATGCTTCTGCTTTGGTATCGTATTTTTCAGCCGTCACATTGGAAACTACCGGTGCAGAGAACTCGTCTTTTAGTACTTCTTTCAGTTTTTCAGCCAATGGTGCCGTAGCCGATGCAAGCAGCGGACAGTGGGAAGCAACGGACATATTGAGCAGCATGGCTCTTCTTGCCTTAGCCTCTTTAAGGATCGGTTCAAGTTTTTCCAGGTCCGGCTTGATACCGGCAATAACGATCTGCCCCTGGGCATTATAATTGACCGGCCAGACCTTCAGCCCAGCGGCTCTTTGTTCTTCGCAGATCTTTTCGACCGTTGCATCATCCAACCCCAAAGAGACCAGCATACCCACATCCTGGCCTTCACAGGCCTGGGCCATCAGTTTCCCGCGAAGATTGACCAGTTCCACTGCATCGATCACATCGATCGCACCGACAGAAACAAGTGCTGAGAATTCACCCAGAGAATGTCCCAGGGCATATACAGGACGTATAGGCATCTCATCTTCAAAAAGCTTGTGGGCGATAGAGGAAACCAATAATATCGCAGGCTGTGTAAATTCTGTTTTCTCAAGATCCTCATTCTCTGTGAAAAGCAGTTTCTCGAAATCAATACCTGTTCTGCTGCTTGCATCTGCCACCATCTGCTTTGCTGTTTCCGAATGATTGAAGAAGTCCTCCCCCATACCTGCTGCC
>JALSTF010000196.1 GCA_026983895.1 Sulfurovum sp. | reverse complement strand
TTGTTAACAACATACCTGCTGAAGCCGGATATCTTGCAGGGACCTGGGGTATTTAGAGATGCTTGCACATCCAAGGAGAGACCATGTCACCATCATGCCCCATATCTGCAAGAAGGATAGACAGCAATATGGCAAGAATGATCTCTTTTCAAGTCGTATTCTTTACAGTCCTCTTTCTTTTTACACAGTGGAGCCTGTTCCTTTTCATCATACTTTTTGATTTTATCGTCAGGGCCTTCAGAAGATCGGAATTCAGTCTTTTCTCCCTGACGGGAAAATGGCTTCTGTCTACATTGGATGCGACACCGCACTATACCGATGAAGCGCCTAAACGTTTTGCCCTCTATCTCGGATTGGGGACCGTATTGTCAGCTCTTCTGCTTTACAGCCTGGGATTTGTCAAAACATCTATGGGAGTCGCTTCTATTTTGTTTTTTTGTGCTTTCCTTGAAGCTGCATTCGATTTCTGTATAGGATGTAGGATATACTACGCGCTCAATCTTGTAAAGGGAAAGGCAAAAATCACTTATGACAGGTATTTCAACTAAAACCATTTATGCGGTCGCTGCACTCCATGAACTCAGTATGATCCCCGAGGATGCGGTCCTCAAGATCAAAGATATCGCCGAGCGTGCCAATGTTCCCCAGAACTTTCTCGAACAGATATTGCTTGAATTGAGAAAACAGGGTATGCTCATCAGCGTCAAAGGTGCCCATGGCGGATACAGGCTTGCCAAACCCATCAAAGATATCACCCTGAAAGATATTGTCATGGTGCTTGAGACAGATGCGCTTTCGGATGTGTGCCGAACGAACAACCCCACCCTGAAACTTTTCTGGGAAGATATACGCGAAGGCGTGGCCTCTGTCTTTGATATACCGCTTTCCGAACTCAAACAGTATCAGCAAAAAGCGAACCATACACTCAATTTCTCCATATAGGACAGAGATACATGAAAAAAGACTTTAACTATTTCAACACACTGCTTGTACAAAGTGTCGGCTCAAAGACAGGCCCTGTCGCACCGACTATCGTGCCTTCTGCTGCATACGGCTATGAAGATGCCTATGAAGCGGAGGGTATTTTTGCCGGTGAAGTGAACAAACCGCTGTATGCCAGAGTGGGAAATCCCACCAACGGCAAACTTGAAAGTATCGTCGCAAAGATGGAAGGCGGTCTGGGTGCCATCGCTACGGCTTCGGGAATGGGTGCCATTTCCATGGTGACCACTGCCTTTTTAAAAGCGGGAGATGAAGTGCTCTGCATCGGCGGATTTTTCGGCGGCACCTATACGCTCATCAATGAAACGATGAAACGTTTTGGGGTCAGCAATACTTTTTGTGAGGTCGATGATTTTTCCCATATCGAATCAACACTCAAACGCGGTGTGAAAATGGTTATCATGGAAAGTGTGGGCAATCCCAGCCTGAGACTGCCGGATATGAAAAGGATCGCCGATATATGCAATACCTACGAAACACTGCTGATGGTCGACAATACGGCTACACCGATCATCG
>JALSTF010000195.1 GCA_026983895.1 Sulfurovum sp. | reverse complement strand
TGCGGCTGGCCGAGCTTTGATGAAGCTATTCCCGGAGCAGTGAGGGAAGTACCGGATAAAGACGGTGTTCGCACGGAGATCGTTTGTGCCAAGTGCGGGGCGCATCTTGGGCATGTATTCAGAGGAGAAGGCTTGACAAAGAAAAATGTCCGCTACTGTGTCAATTCTGTCTCCTTGAATTTTGACAATAGTAAAAAAGAAGTTGACGATAAGTTGGCGCGTGCCTATTTTGCAGGCGGCTGTTTCTGGGGTGTGGAATATTATATGGAAAAGATCAAAGGGGTCAGGGAGGTCACCTCCGGCTTTATGGGCGGAAAAGTGAAAAATCCCAGCTATGAGCAAGTTTCCTATACTCAAACAGGTCATATTGAAACAGTGGAAGTTTTGTATGATCCTTCACAAGTGAGCTATGAAACTTTGGCAAAGACCTTTTTTGAGATCCATGATCCTACGCAGAAAGGAGGACAGGGTCCGGATATGGGATCACAGTATATTTCAGCCATCTTTGTCAGTAATGCCAAAGAACGCAGAATGATTGGAAAACTGATCGGCATTTTAAAGAAGAAGGGATACCGGATCGTTACAAAGATATTTGAAAAATCTCCTTTCTATTCAGCCGAAGCTTACCATCAGGATTATTATGAACGCAAGGGGACCAAACCCTATTGTCACAGACGTGTCAAACGATTTGACTGACAGACCAATGCCCTGTTTGGGCATTGGTCATCCGCATTTTCCGCTTCCGCACCCTCCGTCATTTTCCACTGAAAAACTGTTGTGATATCCGCATTCGCTGCACTCGAATGTGAGTAGCTTCGGACCGGAACATCCACTGGATCTCTGATCGGTCAATGCTATATTTTTCTGGTGGCATCTTGGGCAGAAACCGCGCTTGATAACATCGAGCTGTTCTTTTTTCTCTTTGAGGTAATACACATAGGTAAAGACGGAACCTGCAAGAACAATGATCAGAAAAAGTAAAAGATAAACGGTATCGATGTGAGACTCCTCATGTAGTGTATGTATGCAGTATTTCGATACGCACTTTATAGTCGGGTATATATGCTTCAACCAGATCCCAAAATGCTTTTTGATGGTGTTTGTGGCGAATATGCGCAAGTTCATGTACGACGACATATTTTATCACTTCGAGAGGCAGTTTCATCAGCATAGTGTTGAAACTGAGTATGTTCTGTCCTGAACAACTCCCCCACTGCCGTTTTGTCTTACGAAAACGTATACCCGAAGGAGAAAGCCGCATTTGTTTTGCATAGTGCTCCACTATAGGAGGTATGAGATGCTCTGCCTCTTGCCGATAGAAAGCATCTATCTGTCTGAGAAAAGCTGTTTTATCATAATGGTTATAAAAGATCCGGAATCCTTTTTGCCGATCCAGAGTAAGAGAAGTGCGTTTTTTTTCATGAGGTACGAGTATCAGGGAAATTTCATCTCCAAGAAAACAGAGTACACTTTGCTTACAGAAATCCGGTACCCTTCCCTTTTTATTCAGAATCTTTTCCCTGGAACGATTGATCCATGCAGCTTTTTTTAAAAGCAGCTGTTCTATATAGCGTTGGGATACTTTGGGGGATTTGATAACAAGATTCCCCTCCTCATCAAAAGAGAGGTACGTATTTTTAAGTCCAGGTTTGACGATATGAATATATGCAGGCAGTAGTGGCGACATAGGGATCTAATTGACGATCCTGTTGTTTTTAAATCGGGCTTTTTGCTGTACTGATCCGTCAGGATAATATTTTACAGCGGTACCGTTTTTTCTGTCATATCGCCAGGGAATCGTTGCCATGACAGTTTGGTTGGGATAATAAATAGTTTGATTTCCATGCTTGACACCGTTCATATAAGGTGTACGCATCAGTACACGTCCTTCCGGATCATAGAGCACTTCCACTCCGTTCTTCACTCCATTTTTAATATTTACAACAGAAGTAAGCTTGCCGTCACTGCCATATTTTTTCAGGACACCATTCTTTTTTGTTTTGTCACTCATAATGAATTCTGATCTTAATTGACCATTGGTAAAGTATTCTTTATGTACTTTACTGCCCAAGCCCGGCCCTTCACATCCTGTCAAAGAAAGTATGAAAAACAGGAGAGAAAGTGAAATGATTATTCTCATTCAAAAAGCCTTTATTATGTATTAGATTGTCGTTAGTATACTACGAACTTACTTAGTCTTGATGAAAACAGATTTCTCTATGCAATATTCTGTGAAGGCAGAATTAAAAAATAAGAAATTTAGATCATTTAACCAATAACAATCCTATCAATATTTATGAAAAATATTTAAAAATTTGTATTAACCTTGTATTAATCTCTTATCATTATACTTGCACTAAATTTACAAAAGGAACTTAAATGGCTTTATATGATAGAGATTATGCGTCGGCTGAAGCCGGCTATGTGCAGGAAGGAACTTCGGTAGGCTTTATGAAGAAGACTTACCAGCTTCTGGCGGCGAGTATGATCGCTGCTGCGGCAGGTGCCTATATCACCATGCCCTATGCAGAGGCAGTCATGCAGTACCAGTGGTTTATTTTTGGGGCCGAACTGCTTGTACTCTTTTTTGGTTTGAGTATGACAAGAAGCAAACCGGGGCTTAATCTGGCTATGCTCTTCATCTTTACCTTCTTGACAGGGGTCTCCTTGGTACCGCTTCTGGCATCGCTCATCGGGATGGGAAATGGTGCAGTGATCGGAAATGCGTTTTTAATGACATCTGTACTTTTCGGGGCACTCAGTATTTTCGCGATCAACAGTAAATCTGATTACTCGAGCTGGGGGAAACCCTTGTTCATTACCCTGATTGTCGTGATCATCGCTTCATTGGTGAACTACTTCATTCTGCATAGTCCAATGATGCACATTATTGTTACGGCAGGGATTTTGCTGCTCTTCTCGATCTTTACGATCTATGATACACAGAATATTGCCAATGGTGCCTATGATTCACCTGTTGATGCAGCCGTATCGCTTTATATTGACTTTCTCAATATGTTCACAGCGCTTCTTCAGCTGCTTGGCATTTTTGGGGGAGATGACTAAACGTACCGGGCACCTTTGGGTGTCCCTTCTGCAAACAGTACTTCAAATTCCAGATAATCGAACGGATAGACGGACATCAACGTTTTTATCTCTTTATACCCCAATTTTTTTTCCCCTCCGCTGACACCGCTTTTTTTAATATAGAGGAACATATCCCGTACAGAATCGAAATAGAGCTTGTAGTGTCGTACTTCATAAGATGCATCGTAGTATCTTCCAATAACCTCTTTGAGTCTATTCTCGCTGTATATCGGAGAATCGATCCCTGCATAATGATGCAGTGTTTTGAACGTATTGGAAGTAAAAATAGCAAAATAGGCTTGTGAAGAAAGTTTGGAAAGTGCTTGAAAAGTCAAGTCTGGATCCTTGCTCCACTGCAATGCTGAAGAAGAGAGCAGCAGTATTTCTCCCGAAACAGGAAGTGCTTTGAATGTTTCTATTTCGTTGAAATCTGCACATATTTTTTCTGTACTTTCTTCTTCGGGATGGATATCAAGCATTTCAGAAGAAGAATCAAGTGCGATGAAACGTTCGAAAGCGATATCTTTTTCCAGAAGATATTTATAGACTTTACCGCTTCCCGCACCAATATCAATAATCGTGCCGTAACGCTTTGAAGCTAATTTGTCAATCAGTGTTTTTGCCACTTCGGATTGTATAATGTTATACTGGTCATAGGCTTTGGCAAAGCGTGAGAATTCTTTGGTCGCACGGGATCGTTTTTCTTTTCTATTTGCCACGTCTGCTCCATTCTTTACCGCTATTTCAATATACTTTGGGTATAATCGCCGAAATTATACCCAAATTTGATTTGGGCCATACCTATGACCAAAGAGGAATTTATGACATCAACACTTTTAATCGTTCAAATCATATTGGCGATTGCGATCACGATAGCAGTACTTTTGCAGAAAAGTTCGAGTATCGGACTGGGGGCATACAGCGGAAGCAATGAATCTGTATTTGGAGCAAAAGGACCAACCGGTTTCCTTGCGAAACTCACGTTCACCCTTGCTTTTCTGTTCATTGTCAATACACTTGCACTAGGATATTTCTATACGTCACAGAACAGTGCTTCTGTTGTAGACAAGATCACCCCAAAGAACAATGCTGTTATCCCGGCAGTGCCGGCTACAGCACCGGCAAAGACATCAGCACCTTCAGCTCCTGCTGCGCCGGAAGCCCCGGTAAAATAAAGACTCCTGTTTTCGAAGCATTGCTTTGGAAACAGCACATACCTCTTACACTATCCCCTCTCTATCGCTTCATTCACCCTCAAAGGAAAAAAAAGGTAAAATCTGCCTATAAAACCTCATGGAGAAAATTATGGTCAATGAAATTTTTGAACACACCAAAGAACATATGGATAAAAGTCTTGAAGCACTGAAACGGGATTTTGCATCGCTTAGGACCGGGAAGGTCACTACCAATATCGTCGACAATATCAAAGTGGATTATTATGGTACACCTACACCGCTTAATCAAGTGGGAAGTGTGATCGCTACAGATGCAACGACTATCAGTATCACGCCATGGGAAAAAAACCTGTTGGGCGATATAGAGAGGGCTATTCAGGAAGCCAATATCGGTGTCAATCCCAACAATGATGGAGATTTCATTAAACTCTTTTTCCCGCCAATGACATCTGAGCAGAGACAGGAGATCGTCAAGCAGGCAAAGGCTATGGCAGAAAATGCAAGGGTAGCGATCAGAAATATCCGTAAGGATGCCAATAACAAGGTCAAGAAGCTTGAGAAGGATAAAGAGATCAGTGAAGATGAATCCAAAAGGGCACATGATGAGATCCAAAAGATCACTGATGAGCATATTGGAACTGTCGATGAGCTTTTCAAAGCAAAAGAAGCCGATATCCTGAAGGTATAAAGATGGATGTCGAACAGATTTACAAAGATGCAAATGCATTGCTGGAAGGACACTTCCTTTTGGCCAGCGGTAATCATTCCAGCCGTTATCTGCAGAGTGCGAAAGTATTGGAATATCCGCAAAAAGCCTCATTGCTTACTGATGTATTGGCCAAAATGATCAAAGATAACGGGATAGAAGCCGATACTGTCTGTGCCCCTGCCCTCGGCGGTGTGGTCGCAGGATACGAATTGGCAAGGTCTCTTGGTATTCGTTCAATCTTCGTGGAAAAAAAAGAGGGAGGTATGGAATTAAGACGTGGTTTTGAAGTGGCGCCAGGCGAAAAGATCATTATTTGTGAAGATATCATCACTACAGGCGGCTCAGCATTAAAAGCTGCAGAAGCGATTGAAGCATTGGGTGCCAAAGTTGTGGCATTCGCCTCTTTGGCCAATCGAGGTTTTTGCAAACGTGTAGGTGGTCACAATGAGGCTAAAAGTGAATGCAAACTGCCTTCCAATGTACCATTTTTTGCGCTTGAGGACTTTACTTTCGAAATGTACAGTCCAGAGGTATGTCCTCTGTGCAAAGAAGGAAGTACAGCTGTCAAGCCTGGCAGTAAAGGCTAAGCCGCAGCCCTCTTCTAAAAGGCACAGGCACTCTCCCCCATGTAGACCTCTCCGCAGAACTGACTGCGTACTGTGCTGCTGCCTTCGGCTTTCAGTGCTGCGTATTCAGCTTTAATTTCATCGAGTTTCGAGCCGTCCATCTCTCTTCGTGTCGCCATGTAGCCTATAATCTTTCCCATCTCATTGACCTTTGGCTGAATGATCATTTCCGTCCAATATGATATGCCATCTTTGTTGATGTTCTGTATGAAACCGTGCCAGGTCTTTCCCTCGTCGTTCATTGTACAGGCATCCTCGAAGATCGCCGCAGGCATGTCCGGATGGATATGCATACAATGGGGAGAACCAATCACGTCCTCTTTGCTGTAAGCGCTTGTTTCCACAAATCGTCTGTTGGCATACGTGATGATCCTCTGAGCGTCTGTTTCTACGATCATAGGTTTGCCGGTATAGGTATACTCTTCATTTCTTGGTTCCTGCCGTTCAAGGGGTTCACCTGTTTTACTGTTGACATAGGTTGACACTTTTTATCCTTGCAATCTATTTTATTGTATAGTATTTCTATAGATTATATAGTAAAGTTATTTAAGATTAACTTGCTCTCCATACAATAGCACAGATTTGGACATCGATATCTGTTCTTCTTGGTTTTATTTTAAAAGTCTCTATCTCGCATCTCTCAATATCATATTTTTCATTTAAATTGTCAATTTTGTCTTCAAGTTCATCATTAAGGGCATTTATATCATCCTCTATTTTAACAACTCTTTCTTCTGCCCGGCTCATTTCTCCATGCTCTTTGAGAATACGACCGCCTTTACTGACCGCACGGCCGATCTTGGTTGGGCTGGCCTTTCCGAAAAGTGCTCCCAGAACTGAAATCCCCATTTCTATCATTGAAGAAGTGGAATCAGCAGCTTCTTTCTTGACTCTTTCCTGGGCACGCAGTAATCTGTCTTGCAATACTTTTTCTTTTGAGGCATAACGTGTTTTTAATTTTTCTATGGCTTCCTCTTTTTTCTCTTGAAGTATGTCTTGTACCCGGACAATAAAATCTGAACGAGATTCACTGACTTTAGATTCAAGCTTAGGGGAGCGACATCTGAAGAGTTTCAGTCCCTCTTCCTGATAAAGATATTCTTTCAGTGCTCTGATCGCATGTTTCAGGCCTTTATCCTCAAGGATAATCTTTGGAAGGTCGTAAAATTGTGCACCCTGAGGTGCAGTATGCGGCAATTTTGTGAAGTCCAGTTCTTGGGCTGTAGCATTTCCCCAGGTGAGTTGCTGCATATGGGCATCAAGTTCAAGCGAGAGCACTAATTCCTTCTCCTCATCGATCCCTTTGCTCTGATGGAAGAAGTGAACAGTGGATTTTGCCTCCAATGTGGGAAAGAAAACATTTTGTTGTGACGGATCAGGTTCATAATATTGGGGGATAGAAGCATCAATGTTCTGAAAACTTTCCAAGGTATCCGGGTTGCGTACCATGTTTTCTGTATTTTTTGTCTCCAGGCTCTGCTGGGCTTTTTGTGAGGCCATCAGTGAAGCGATCTCATCTTTTTTAAGTGGCCCTTTGAGGTAACTGAGTACCCATCGGGTGGTAAAAAGTCGGATATCATCGAGATGTGCGCTCTTGAGAAAGAAGGTTCTTTTTTTAAGATTGGCAAGCAATGTCTTTATCTCGCTCTTCTCAAAATTCGAGCCGATCTTCCCGCCGAGACCATCGATGACTCGTTCGATATCCTGCGTGGTCTGCAATCTGCCTATGAACCATGTGCCGATATTGGAGAGCCCTTTGTAGTCAAGATCAACCGGGTTCTGGGTACTGAGTACCACCCCTACACCAAAAGCACGTGCCTGTTTTAGCAGGAGCATCATCGGTTCTTTGCTCGGAGGGTTTTTGGTGGGCGGGAAATATCCAAAGATCTCATCCATATAGAGCAGTGTTTTGAGTGCAGAGGTACCGCTTTGTCTTCGCATCCATGCGATATATTTGTTCAAAAGCAGTGTTACGAAGAACATACGTTCGTCATCGTTGAGATGGGAAATGGAAAAAATAGCGATCTTCGCTTTGCCGTTCTCGTCGTAGAGCAGTTTTTGAATATCAAGATCGTCACCCTGAAGCCAGAGAGAAAAACTGGGGCTTGCCAGCAGTGCGTTGAATTTCGTTGCCAGTTTGAAGCGGGCATCCTGTGGATAGAAATCATCCAGGGGGAGTACCCCTATTTTGCTGAACGGTGGTTTGATGATCTTGCCTATGAGCATCTCGATGCCCAAATGCTCCTCGGCCAGCCAGGCCCTGCTGATGATCTGTGCCAATAGGATATATTCCTTTGAATCCAAAGGATCTGCTGTAATACCGATAAGAGAGAGCAGCGAGGTCGTAGTACTCTTCAAGTAGCCATTAAAGGTATCGCTGTCCTCTCTGACCTGGGCAGGCGGAGTATCGAGTGAGGACATGATATTGACAGAGACTCCGGCGGAAGATCCCGGTGTATAGATGGTCTTGGGTACGGTATGGAATTTTTTTACGCGTGAAGCATCCTGCCCAAAACGTTCGATTCCTTCTTTCCACATTTGGGCTGTCTTCTGTGCATATTCAGCAGGATCCGCTTCTTTGGAGAGTGCTTCATCCCTGACCCATGGTTCAAAAGCTTTGGCAGAGAAGGAGGGATCATTGAGGCATAGGTCACCCATATCGCCTTTGGGATCGATCACAATGGAAGGAATATTGTCAATAGCAGCCTCTTCGATGATGCCTACGCCCAACCCGGTCTTCCCCGATCCTGTCATCCCAATGATCGCTGCATGTGTGGTGAAATTCTTGTTTTTCATCAGTGTCAACGCTTCCAGAGGTTCCATGGTTGTTTTATTGACATCTTTTCCCAGATAGAACAGCCCCAGCTTTTCGTAGATCTCTTGCATACGTCATCCTTCTTATTTGAGTGAATCAATAATTGTAACAGAATTAATTAAAGGAAAGCGATGAGATCTGCTTATTCTTCAATGAGAAAGTTTTTTTGCATTGCCCCCGGGAGGCTTTGTCACATTTTGATCAGATGGGTTGGTACGGTTATGCTCTTTTGATCTAATCTTCTTTTTTTTCGGTTTTTTCTTATGCTTTTTCTTTTTCTTCTTTTTGGGTTTGCTCACACCTTGAATAAGGAATGAGACAGGTTCCTTTTTGCTTTGCTGAAGGAGCACAAGTATTTTATCTTTACGGTAATAAATATCGAATAGTTCAATATTTTTCATGACAAGATCAGTTTCTACCCTGTCATCCTCTCGTAATGGCAGTGTATAGCCATTTCCCTCTATACGCAGAAGGGAATGGTCTTTTTTCAGTACCACCCAGCAGACCTTTGCAGTGGGTAAAGCGTAAAGTGAGTTTCGGGTTTGTTCAATGCAGAGTCGTGTGAAATCATCTTTTTTGATACTCAGATTTCCATCAGAGCTGAGTATATCCAGATAAAGTGTTTCAGTCACTTTAGAGACTTCTTTGGATTTTTCTACATATTTGAAGAGTTGCGCATTGGAATCCCTGAGCATATCGACACTTTCGTAAAGCGCCGGAAGAATAATACCCAGTAGTGCTATGGAAATAAGTACTTCCAGAAGTGTAAAAGCCTTCCTTTTACCCATCCATCAGTCCGACACGGATAGCTTCTTCATAGCTCGTCTCGCCTGCAAGCAGCATTTCCTTCAGTTTATC
>JALSTF010000194.1 GCA_026983895.1 Sulfurovum sp. | reverse complement strand
GTTGTTTTCCCGTGGTCAACGTGGGCGATAACCGCAATGTTCTTTATTTTTTGCATAAAAGTTCCTAAAAACAGGGGAAGTCCCCATAGTATATTTTCGCGCATTATATCCAAAAGTTGCTATAGTTGAGTTTGTGTACTTTAAAATAGGAGAAGGGGAGATAGGGGAGGGAAGAAGTAAAAAAAGCTTGAGGGGTGAAATATTACATATCTCTCTCCCTCAAAGGTGAATTTATGAACCTACTCTTCTGCCAAGCTTAAAACGCTGGCTATAGAAAGGTTTGCTTAGACTGGTGATGATCACTTTTTTCTTTGCTGAACTGGCATGGATAAATTTATTGTTCCCAATATAAATACCAACATGATTCACATATCCTCTGCGTTGCTTGGAAGTGTCGAAGAAGATAAGGTCTCCTGGCTTCAGGTTCTTTCGGCTTACGTATTTGCCATACTTGGATTGTTCAATTGCCCGTCTTGGTATCCTGATGCCATTTTTCTTGCACACATAGGAAGTGAGCCCGGAACAGTCAAATGTATTTCTTTGCCCTGTAGCACCCCATACATATCTTCGCCCCAGTTTCTTTTTAGCCAGTGCGATCAACTTTTTCCCTCTGACAGAGGAATGACCTTTCCCCCCAAAGATAATATCAGAAAGTGCAAATCTATTATGCTTTTTTACTCTGGATATCTTTTTTGATTTGATATTTTTCAGTGCACTTGCCAGTCTCTTCTCTGTATGCTTCTTTTTGGCGGTAGCCATTTTTATGGAGTGTTTTCTGCTTTTTTTCGCAATTACTGTGGTTTTTTTCTTCGTTTTGGTAAGTGTCGGTACTTTCAATACTTTATCGATTTTAAGTGTTTCACCTTTTTTCAAATGATTTATTTCTCTCAATTTCGAAATACTGATATGATTTTTATGTGCTATAGAATAAAGTGTATCACCGCTTTTGATCGTGTGTTTTGCTGTTTTTCCAGCTGCATGCAGTGATGCTGCCCCCAAAGTAAACATTAGCAGTAATGTAGAAATCCGTTTCAATATATCCCCCTCCTTGATATTCGTTTTAACAAATAGAATGTAATACTAAAAAATATATGTAGCATTGTAACGGCATTTAATTAATGAAAAATAAATACGATTTGAAATATATCTTAAAGTAATGACGAACATATTTACTGAATACAACGTAGATCAGCAAAGCTTTCACTGCTTGCTTTTCAACGCTTGTATAATATGATCCGCCACACGAAAAGCATTGGCATAGATGGTCCAGGTATAGGGAACGGAACCGCCGGTAGGCATAAAGGAAGCATCTGCAACATATAGATTTTTGATATCATGGGTACGGCATTCTGGGTTCAGTACGGAAGTTTTGGGATCCTCCCCAAAACGGCATCCTCCTGCAACCAGATTCTGCGGCGGTGCGGCGGAAACAGAAGAGTAGATGTGCTTTGCACCCATTTCTTCAAGGATCTTCACACATTTTTTTGCAATATAGTTCCCGACCTTCAGGTCGTGGGGATGTCCTTCCACCCGAAGTTTCCCCACGGGCATACCGTATTTGTCCTTATGGGTCGGATCCAGGGAAACAAAACAGTTGTCGTTGGGCAGCCAGTCATTGAAGATCTCGAAACGGATGCTTTTTGTTTCCATAAAGCGTTTGGTCAGTTTTTCGCCAAGGGCTTTGCCCCATACCATCCTGCCGTTCTCTTCATTGTTCTTCCTTGCACGGGAAATGATGTTCTGATGCTCGAACATGAATTCCACAGAACCGCCTTTGAATTTCCCGTCCCACCAGTCATCGACGAAATACCAGTCGAGTATGGAACGGTTGACAAAAAGTCCGGTTTCCATCAGCTCATCGAATTTTATCTCTTTCAGGGCATCTTTATGCAGTTCTCCCTGTCCGGAACCTCCTGCCGAGAAGATCAGGTTCTTCCCCAGTTCTCCGCTGCTGTTGGCAAGGCCGTTGGGATGGTGTCTGTTGGCTGAATT
>JALSTF010000193.1 GCA_026983895.1 Sulfurovum sp. | reverse complement strand
CTTCCTGTTTCAAAAAGGCCCGCATCACGGTTTTCATCTCCTCTTTGCTCAGGTCACGATTGCGCTTGGGCCCGGTACCGACACATTTCAGGTAGGGGAGGAAGGATTCCGGTGTCATTTTCTTAAAAATCATTCAGGTCGATGCTGGATTTGGCGTAGTTGGAGACATTGCTCTCGAAGAAGTTGCTTTTGACCTCGTTCATCTCCAGGTGCTTGGTAACCAGTTTCTGCAGATAGGTCGTCGGACTCTCTTCGAAGATGGGGTCAAGGCCGATCTTTTTGAGCCGGTCGTTGGCATAGTTGTACACCGTCTGCTCCATCAATTTGGGTGTAGTACCCATAATGGGGAACTGCTCAAGAAGGTATTTGCCGTATTCAAGTTCGATATTGACGGCATCCTGTATCATGCTGTAGGCGGCATCGATGGTACTTGCACTGATATCATTCTCTTTTTTAAGCGTCTTAAAGATGTTCGCAAAGAGCGGCAGGTGGGTATTGAGCTCGTCCCGTGCGATGAATTTGATCATATCTCTCGCACCGGGGACTTTGTCTCCGAGCAGGTAGATGTAGGAGAAGCCCAGCAGGAAGTAAATACCTTCGAGGTTGACGCTGGCCATGGCTGAAAGCAGCATCTTGTCCGCCGAACCGCCATCGATGTAGCGGGCGAACTGCTCGGCGACCTGTTGGTTCTTTCGGTTGAGCGCGGCATTGTATTTGTAGAGGTTGAAGACCTCTTCGGAGTTCCCGCAGGCATCGAGAAGCACGGCATAACTCTTGGAGTGGTTGACCTCCTGCATGATCTGCAGGGAGAGGACCGCTTTGACCAGGCGGTTGTTCGCCAGGTGCCTGAAGTCGCTGAGGTATTCCTCCTGTGCAGAGTCGTTGAAACTGAGCTGTGCGAAGGTCAGTTTGTAGATGGACTGTTCATTGTCGGTAAGGGCATCGAAGTTCTTTTTCTCGGTCGAGGTGTTCACTTCGGAAGGAAACCAGGTATTGGCATTCATCAGGTCGTAGATATTGCTGTCCCAGCGGTATCTGGAGCGGTTGAAATCTACAAAGCCCGTAGGGGAGCCTCCGTAGAGTTTTTCATCGAGTATCTCTTCTCCGTTGGGGTTGTAGTAGTGCGTGACATCCATTGTTGACTCCTTTGTAAAGGGCATCTCTAAAAATAGGTGATACTCACAACATTACCTATTATTAGAGGCGCCCTAAAGAATAATTGTACCCGTTCCTCTCCCTTTTTGGGTTGATGAGCGTCAAGGCGACTTTTAGATTTTTATCACAAAGGGCAATCCCATCATCACGATAGAAAGAAGTACCGTCAGCCACATATTCAGGCCAAAATAGGGGAGTACGCCAATCCCTATGCCGGCAAGCAGGGCAACGGCTTTTCTCTGTTTTTTTCCGTAGATCATGTAGGCGATGGAAATGGAACCCAGAAGGATATAAACGAGTATAACGGATGTTGTCATGTGTAACTCCTTACGCATCGTATTATAATATATGATCTTAAACAAGATGCATTAAGTATGGAGAGAGTATAATTCCACTTATATTTCAGGACGCTTAACCGCCCTCTCGTCCGATGGAAACCCCACCGAACCCGTAACCCTTTACTTTGTACTGTTTGGGAGTCAATACGCATGTTCCAGTTTGATACGCTTTCTCTTGTCTTTGTCGCGCTTATTGTGTTGGGTGCTGTGCCAAACCTTTTTTATTCATCGGGCTATCTGCCGCATATTGAACGAAAAGCACACTATCAACTGCACTATTTTACCTTTATCCTTTCGATGCTTGGGGTGGTTGTCTCTGCAAACGCATTGGCCTTTCTGCTTTTTTGGGAGCTGATGAGCCTGACAAGCTGGCAGCTGATACTGACAGAAGCCAAAGAGAAAAAGACCATCGATGCGGCAAAGTTCTATTTTATCATGACCCATTTCGGGTTTGTTTTCTTGTTGCTTTTCTTTCTGATCGTGACGGATGGAGATCTGGAGACAGGGTTTGCCTCGATGCACGGTATTGCGGCGAAGTTTACCTATCCGACACTGCTCTTTTTCTTTATGCTCCTTGGTTTTTTGAGCAAAGCCGGTGCGGTGCCCCTGCATGTCTGGCTTCCCTATGCGCATCCTGAAGCCCCGTCGCCTGTTTCGGCGCTTATGAGCGGCGTGATGCTCAAAGTGGCGATTTACGGAATGTTCCGTTTCCTGTTCGATGTACTTTATCCCTGGCCGCTTGAGTGGGGGATCGTTATTCTGGTGATCGGATCGCTCTCTTCGCTGATCGGGGTGCTGTATGCTTTGAGTGAACACGATATCAAAGCACTGCTTGCCAACCACTCCATAGAGAATATCGGCATCATCCTGATAGGCTTTGGTATGGGGATGATCTTTGACAGTATGCATTTGAAGGTTTTGAGCTCGTTCGCATTCATTGCGGCGCTGTTCCATACCTTTAACCATATGAGTTTCAAATCGCTGCTCTTTATGGGAGCGGGAAGTGTCCTGCACCAGACCCATACCAAGAATATAGAGAAGTACGGCGGGTTGATCAAAGCGATGCCGGTGACGGCACTGACCTTCCTGATCGCTTCTGTTTCCATTTCGGCACTGCCACCGAGCAACGGGTTCTTGAGTGAATGGATGATCTTTCAGTCCATGCTGGGGTCAAGCCATTTGGATGATACTTCTTTGAAACTGGCGATCCCTTTTGCCATTTTCGCGTTGGCAATGACCGGCGGATTGGCGATCGCCTGTTTTGTGAAAGCCTACGGGATCACTTTCCTCGGGCTGCACCGAAGTACCAATGCCAAACATGCCCATGAAGTGAATTTCCTGATGCGTACGGGGATGCTCCTGATGACGGCAGTGGTACTTTCGCTGATGCTTTTCACCCCGTTTTATATCGGCTGGTTCGATGAAGTACTCAAGGGGCTGGGCCATCTTTCCGTTTATGCAAAGATCTTCCCCGATACGGTCTGGAATATGCACTCGGTTGCCGTCCACGGCGGTGTAGTCTCGCCTCTGGTCCTGTTGGGCGCACTGCTAGGGGTGACAGCGTTGCTGATGTTCGCCTACAAAGCCTTGAAGGTCAAAGAACGTATCCACCATACCTGGGGATGCGGCTATAGAACATCTGCCAAGACACAATACACCGCTACCGGTTTTGCCGGCCCTATCCGGCGCTTTTTCAACTGGCTCTACAAGCCCGAGGAACATTTGTGCAAAGAGACACTTGCCGGCCACGAGAGCAAGTTCAGCTCATCGCATTATGAAGTGCATGTCAAACCGCTGTTTGAAGCATCGCTCTATGACAGTGTGGGTAAAGCGGCCAATGTTTTGAGTTACTGGGTGTATCGTCTGTCGCATTTTGAACAGACACGCTATGCTGCAATGATCTTCAATCTGGTATTGACCGTGCTCTTCTCCTACCGCATCTTTGCCCATGAATTCTCCTGGGCGACTTTTGTGCTGGAAGGGGTGGTGATGATCATTTCCATCAAAGTACTGATCATAGGAGACAAAAAATGATCTTCTACCTGTTTACGATCCTGATATTGCTGCTGTTGGCGCCGCTGCTTTTGTCCTTTATCAAGGCATTGAAAATGTACCTGCTGTTCAAGAAACCTGTTTCTGTCTTTCAAGGATACCGGAATTTTTCGAAACTGATGCAGAAAGAGACTGTCATTTCCGAAGAGAGCAGCCGTATTACCCGTGTGGCACCGTTCCTGGTACTCTCTCCTCTTCTGGTGACGATGTTCTTCCTGCCGCCTGTCGTACACGGGGCTTTCTATGTCAGTTTTGTGGATGCGTTTACCCTCACGGGACTGATTTCACTTTCCACTTTCTTTCTGATGCTTCTGGGGCTGGACAGTGCCAGTGCCTTTGGCGGGATGGGGAGCTCGCGTGAAGCGTTTATCGCTGCGCTGGTAGAACCGGCAATGGTACTGACGGTCTTTTCGGTCTCCATGATGGCGGGAGACCTTGGGGTCGGGCAGGCAGGGGTCAATCTTGCGATGCATTTTCCCAAAGCACATATGGCCAGTTTCCTCTTTGCCGGTATCAGTTTCTTTATCCTGCTCATAGCAGAGAATGGCAGGATCCCGGTGGACAATCCCGAAACGCACCTTGAACTTACCATGGTGCATGAAGCAATGATCCTCGACCTGACCGGTGTGTATCTGGCGATCATCGAAACGGCGGCTTCGGTCAAATTTGTGATCTTCGCTTCGTTGTTCGCTTCTCTTTTCATGCCTTTTGGATTGCAATATGCTGCACCCGCGGCAATGCTGCTCTTTGTGCTCAAACTCTTCATTATCGCCGCAGCCGTAGCCCTCATTGAGGTCAACACGGCCAAACTGAGACTCTTTAAAGTACCGAACCTGCTGGGTATTGCCATCGTGTTTGCCTTTTTGTCTCTGATCACTTTTTATGTACTGGGGGCATAAGTATCATGATAGATTTTCTTATCGGTCTGTTCCTCGCATCGCTGATCGTGGCACTCTTTACGTCACGGCTCTATCGTTTGCTGTTCTGGTATTCGCTCAATTCCCTGACGCTGGGGCTGCTGGCACTGTTCATAGGTGAGGAACTGGATGACAAGGCGATGCTCATCACCGGTATCGCCACGATCGTGATCAAAGCGGCGGGTATTCCGTATCTGCTGAAGTATTTGAGCCAGAAATTTCATCTGGTACGCCAGATACAGCCGGAGATCAAAGTGCAGTATGCGATCATTCTGATCCCTGCGATTTTGGTATTCACTTTCTACCTGTCCGAACCGATCACCCACATGATACGCAGCGGTTCCAATGATATTGCAGTGAGTATCTCTTCGCTGTTCCTCTCGCTGCTGCTGATGATGGAACACAAGAATGTCGCGCCTAAGATCATTGGATTTTTATGTATGGAAAATGCCCTTTTCCTGCTGGGTATCACTGCGACGGACGGTATGCCGATGCTTGTGGAACTGGGGATCTTCTTCGACCTGCTGATGGCGATCGTGGTCATCAACCTGCTGCTGCACAAAGAGGAGGCAAACCAATGATGCTCGCGTTGCTGATATTTCCGGCACTCATGATGTTCGCTGTGAGTTTTTTCAAGAACAAAAAAGCCAAATTTCTGCTGCCTGTGACCTCTTTTGTCATTTTGCTGCCTATGGTCAAACTCTTTATGCTTCCCAAACCGTATGCCCTGTGGGGCAGTTATCTCGTAGCCGACAGGCTTGATACCTATGTACTGCTGGTCTCATCCATTGTCGGTATCGGGGTGACATTGGCACTTTTGACACTGGAGAAGCACGTGCGGGTCTCGGGCAATGCCTATAGACGTTTTTACCGTTTTTTCGCCGTGTTCTGGATCGGGCTGATCGTCTCGATCCTTGCCAACCATATGGGGGTGTACTGGATCGGGCTGGAGCTTGCCACACTTTCGACGGTGTATATGATCAAGACCAACCATACCAGCGCCGCCCACAAAGAGGCGTGGAACTATATGATCGTAGGGGCTATCGCTATTTCGCTGGTATTGTTTGGGATCATTTTGATGTATGCCAGTGCCAAACCGGTGCTGGGTGAGGATGCGATGCAGTTCGATCTGCTGCTTGCACATGCCAAAGAGATCCCTTCTCCGTTCCTGTTCGAAATGGGCTTTGCCATCGCTACGGTAGGGATGTTCGTAAAAATGGGGTTTTTCCCGATGAACCTCTGGCTGGCAAATATCGAGAGGGCTTCTTTTTATCCGGTGGCGGCACTCTTCAGCGGTATTTTGGAAAGTGCGGTGATCATCGGCTTTTTCCGCTTCAGCAAGATCGCAATGGAAGTGAACTATTCGCACCTTTTTGTCTTTGTCTTCGTCTATACGCTTTTGACGATCTTCATTGTCTCTTTCCTCATCTTCAGAGCCAAAGACTTCATGCGCCTTTTCTCCCTGTCCGGGGTGGAGCATATGGCACTCATTGCCCTTTTCTGGGTGAGCGGGGGAACGTTTGCGGCACTGCTGCATTTTGGCGCACATGCCTTTTTGAAACCGGCGCTTTTCCTCTCGACAGGGGTATTGGAGTCCAACGGCAAATACCGTATCGCCGGTGCATTGCGCGGATATGTGGGAAAACGGGGCACGATGTTCTGGTTCCTGGTCTCTTTGTTTTTGCTGGCGATCATTTCCCTGCCGCCAAGCCCGATGTTCTTCAGTGAGCTTTATGGTTTCGGGGCGATGATCACTGTTGCCAAGGAGAGTGACCATATGTTGGCGATGATCGGTGCTATTTTGTTCCTGCTGATCCTGCTTTCAGTTATTTTCTACCGCTTTGTGGCAGTGTACCAGTCGATGAAGTATGAAGGCAAAGAGGAGGAAAAGCACGTCTATACGAGTGAGATCTTTGCCTTGCTGCTCTTTGCCCTTGCGCTCATGGCGCTGCTGCTGCCTCAAACTTTTTCCTATTTAAGGGGGATTGCATGAGATTGATCGCCAGATATGCCAAAGAGAATGAGACACATTTTGAGATCGTCACGGTGTATGATGTGGGTCTGGAGAAAGAAAAGATCCCCAAAGATGCGCCTGTGTTGCATAGTATCGCTGTCAAACACCCGGCTGCCGTATGGTTTGAACGCAAAATACATGATGATTTCGGTATTCGCATAGAAGGGGCGTTTGACAACCGTCCGCTGGTGCATCAGGAGCGTTTCCCTTCCGGACTGTACCCGATGCAAAAAGCATTTGACAAAACACAGATCGAAGAAGATCCCTACAAACCTTATGCCTATGAAGCCATTGGCGGGGACGGGGTCTTTCAGGTTTCTGTAGGACCGATCCATGCAGGGATCATCGAACCGGGACATTTCCATTTTTCCCAGGCGGGAGAAGATATGCTGCACCAGGAAGTGCGCCATTTTTACAAATACCGTGCTGTGGAGAAAATGCTGGAAGGGAAAACACTGTGGGAAGCCAAAGCGGTCATCGAACGTATCAGCGGGAATGAGAGTATCGCATACCAGACGGTATGGCGGGATATTTTGCTGGAAGCCTCCGGCACTGAACTGCCTGTGAGTCTCAGAAAGACCCATGCCCTGCTGCTGGAGATGGAAAGGCTGGCACACCATTTTACCGATCTTGGGTTCATCCCCAATGATGCAGGATTTGGTGCGGCACTGGCGTATGGTTCGCGTTTGAGTGAAGATGTCAGAAGACAATTGAAAGCCTTGAGCGGACACCGTTTTGGGTTTGGTGCAATCAGCCTGGAAGGGGTATCTATGGATCGCGAAGCGATGTCTGAATGGATCGAAGAGATCACTTCAAGACTGGATTTTTTTGAATCATGGATCAATGACATCCCCTCTTTGTGGGACAGGTTTGATACGACAGGGATCCTGTCACAGCAGAATGCACTTGCCTATGATACGGTAGGTATCGTGGCAAGGGCATCGGGTGTTGCTGTGGACAGACGTGCCACTCCTTTTTATGAAGCCCACGGGTTTGCAGTGCAGACAGGAGAGCGCGGTGATGTGTCTGCACGTTTTAAACTGCGTCTGGCAGAAGCGAAACATACGCTCGAAATGATGCATAACCTTCTTGATGAGAAGAGTGAGAAGGTGGAGGCAGGATCGGTAAAAGACGGGGAATATCACAGCTTTGCAGAAAGTTCTATCGGTGAGCTTTTCATGGCGATCGATATCAAAGAGGGTGTGATCGAACGCTTTTTTGTCAGAGACCCCAGTTTTATGAACTGGCAGGCACTGCATTTGATGATGCCGGGCAATATTATTGCGGATTTCCCGCTGATCAACAAAAGCTGTGATCTCAGCTACGCGGGGAACGATCTGTGACCCCCTACCCAAAGGAGAAGTAAATGTTACGCTTTTGGAACCATAGAGCGGCAACGGGCCTTTTGACAGAAAACCCGGAGATAGATAAAGAGTCGGCACACTTGCGAAAAGCGCTCAAAAATGAAGTCAAAAAGAAATTCGCAGGCTCCCTTGCCATCCGTATGGTCGACAGCGGCAGCTGCAACGCCTGTGAAGCCGAGTGCAATGCCCTGTCCAATCCCTATTACGATCTGGAACGCCTGGGCATCTACTTTGTCGCCAGCCCGCGCCATGCCGATGTGATGCTGCTGAGCGGCCTGATGACTTTCAATATGACCCCGCATGTACTCGATGCCTACAAACAGATCCCTGAGCCCAAATGGGTGATCACGCTGGGGGACTGTCCTGTGATGGAGGCGCCTTTTGAAAAGACATTTGCGCTCAATGCTCCTGCCAAAGAGCATCTGCCTGTGGCCCATCACATCCCCGGATGTCCGCCTGAACCCCTGGCGATCATCAAGGGGCTGCTGGCATTTTTGAAAAAAATAGACTAAGCCGCATCTCCAATACGCTACAATATGCAATAAGATCGATAAAAGTATTGTACGTATGAAAAAAACCGTTTTTCTCTTTTTTATTGTCGGTGTCTTTGGGCTCTTTGCCGGAGCGTTGCAGGATGCGATCGATCAGGCTGCCCCGGGTGCGAAGCTGTCCCTTCCGGCAGGCAGATTCAAAGGACCGGTAGAGATATCCAAACCCCTGATCATCGAGGGGAAAGGGAAAAATACGGTCATAGAAGGTACAGGCAGCGGCAGTGTCGTGCATATCGATGCTTCGCATGTAACGCTGCGAAATCTGAGTATCCGAAACAGCGGCCGGCAGAGATACCGGCTTGACAGTGCGATCGTGGTCAATCGTGCCAAAGATGTCACTGTGGAAAAATGTACACTTCAAGATGTGCTTTTTGGGATCATCCTGAATGATACAGAGGAGAGTACGCTGCGGGGGAATACGATCATTTCCTATAGGGAAGATGTCGCGGACAACCGGGGAGACGGGATCAGGCTGTGGGCATCACATCACAACCTGATCACGGGAAACCATCTGAAGAACGGCAGGGATCTTTCTCTGACACGCTCCAACCATAATGTGATTGAAGATAATGAGATCCAGTATGGCCGTTACGGTGTGCTGCTGCAAATGTGCCATGCGATAACGCTGCGTCACAACAGGATAACAGCCAATGATGTAGGCGTACTGTGCCGGGGTTCGAATCATGTCCATATAGAGGACAATACGATCGTCAAAACCTTTTTGGCAACGGGAACAGGGGTGATGCTGATCGGCGGAAAAGAGCTGTATGTGCAGCATAATACGGTGATGAAACATGCACAGGCATTCTATATCGATGCCACAGCAAAAAACCGGAAAATGAAGCGTTTCATAGAGCATAACAGGATCGCCCTGAACAATGAAGCGTTCCATTTTCATGCAGATATCGCCAACAATACCATTCGCTGCAATACGGTCGACGGGAATTTGTTTGATGTGGTCAAAGATATCCGGAGTGCACCAATCAT
>JALSTF010000192.1 GCA_026983895.1 Sulfurovum sp. | reverse complement strand
ATATCCTTTGTGTCATGGATACGGGGAACGGTGCGGCATTTGTGTACCGAGACACCAAGAAAGCAAAAATGATCCCCATGCCGGTGGTCGGCCACTGGATGAAAAAAGGGTGGGGATGGTACTGCCGTAATTCCAAACTAGGCAAGATCCCAAGACTACCCGGGATGTGAGACACGTTAAAAGATCGACACCTGCGTGTCGATCTTAGTGTCGAAACCGGAGCGGTGGAGCAAAGCGACCCGCGGAGGCAGGAAACCGTAAAGCAAACGACACCTGCGAGTCGTTTGTAGGTTCCGAAATCTAAATCATAACCTAAACGACCAAAAAATATCCAAGCTTACTATTTTTTAATGTTATGATAATTATAAGCGATACTTCAATTATACAAGCTACAATTATAAAAAATATAACAAAGGTATTAAGCAATGAAACAAATTACAGTCATGGAAAAATATCCGGTTTTTACCGTACGTATTGAAAAAGAAGAGACAGATTATCAAACTATTGATGAAATCTTTACCTATTTGAAAGTACAGATAGATCTGCATCCCGTAGCGGTATATATAGGAGAGTTCGATCACTATGCGCATACTTCTTCTTTGGCGGAGGGCAAGATCAGTGAAGAGATCATAGCCGCCAAAAATATTATTTGCTGTTTTGGGAAAGTTTTGCCCAAGCCTGAAGTGCTTGCCGTACGTCCCCGTTCTATTGGCGTAGCAGAACTGGAAGAGGCATTCGTCGTCAGTTTTCTTGAGGCACCGAACCCAGAGGCGAACCAGGCCATGGAGCAATGGATCAAAGGGATCGCCAACCAATAAAATATATGTTACCAAATGATACATATTTTCTATAAAAGCCGCTTATAGGGGCTTTTATTCATCTTTACCGGCAGGTATTTTTTGCCTGCCGTAATCAAAAAGCGCATTAAAATCCTAATTAAGACTAAATTTATCCTAATTAAGTCATAATACATTTATCAAACAAAATTAAAGGATATTAAATGGCAACAGTAACATTTAAAAACAATACAGTATGTAATCTCGCAGGCAATGAAGTAAATGTTGGAGATAAGGCTCCGGTAGTCACAGTAGTGAACAGCAACCCTATGCTCCAGGATGAGCAGGTAGGCGGAGAAGGCAAAGTGCAGCTTGTGATCGCTGTCCCTTCACTCGACACAGGCGTCTGTGATGCAGAGACAAGAAGATTCAACCAGGAAGCTGCAAATCTTGACAATGTAGAAGTGATTACCGTATCTATGGACCTTCCTTTTGCAGCAGCAAGATGGTGTGGTGCAGCAGGCATTGAAAATATTAAAGTATGTTCTGACTTCAGAAACAAAGATTTTGGTAATGCATACGGTGTTCTTCTTGCTGACGGACCACTTGCAGGTGTACTTGCAAGAGTGATCTTCGTGATCGGCAAAGACGGAAAAGTCACTTACAAGCAGGTTGTTCCTGAAATTACAGAAGAGCCTAACTACGAAGAAGCGATTGAAGCTGC
Source organism: Sulfurovum sp. (assembly GCA_026983895.1). Classification (GTDB taxonomy): domain Bacteria; phylum Campylobacterota; class Campylobacteria; order Campylobacterales; family Sulfurovaceae; genus Sulfurovum. The sequence goes on along the minus strand of JALSTF010000192.1, from coordinate 7,889 downwards.
AAAAGCTGCGACAAACGCGTAATTCCTGTTCAAAGCCCCTTTTAGGGCTTTGATATCTCCCATTTCTATACTTTTCTTTATCTTTTTCCTTTTTATTTTCCATCTTTTTTGTTACAATCTCTTTATGCATAATAAAATCTATTTTTTGACTGGTATCGTACTCCTGCTGCTGCTTACCGGTTGTGAACCTGGCGGTCCGAAAGACCGCTATAATCTTGCCGAATGCAAAAAAGAGCTTCTTTCTGCAGAAGATTACTCTGAAGCAGATGCCATTGACAGGATTGTTGTGATCAAAAAAGAACGTAAAATGTACCTTTATAAAGAGGGCAAAGTCAAAGCGGTATTTCCTGTTTCACTGGGGAGAAATCCTGTAGGCACCAAGAGACAGAAAGGGGATTACCGGACACCGGAAGGAGAATTCTTTATTCACAGGAAACTGTGTTCTCCAAAATATTACCGTTCCCTGTGTATTTCCTATCCCCGGCCACAGGATAAAGCACGTGCAAGGGCAAGGGGTGTGAATCCGGGAGGGGATATCACGATCCATGCACAGCCCAAATGGAACGCGGACGGCAATGGCGACCAATATACCCTTGCGCGTAACTGGACGCAGGGATGTGTCGCTGTGACGAACAGTTCGATGAAAAAACTCTGGTATGCCGTACGCGAAGGTGTACCGGTAACGATCAAATAGCAGAGGCAAGGTAAAAAGTGGCATTTTCCCAGAAGCAGATAGACAAGTTCAATCGACAGAAATATATTACGGAAGTTGAAAAAGTCAGTAAAAACCTTTTTCGTATGTTCCGGGATGAGCAGGCCAATGCTGCTGCTTTTGTTGCAAAATTTTCCCAGCTTAAAAAAAAGCTGGAGGAGAAGGGTGAAATACAGCTGGATTCGGAATACCATCAGCAGCTTAAGTCATATATTGAAAGACTTTATCAGCAGACCTGTGTACAGGAGGGGTTTGATGATAAGGTTTTCGAAGACATCAGGGATGCCGAGATGAGCAACCTGAACCGTTTGCAAAAACTGAAGAATGGCAGTTCTTATAAAAAAGAGAAACACAAATCAAAACATAAAAATGAAGACTGGGGGTAAACAATGATGAAAAAAACATTATGGATAGCAGGGATAGGTATGGCGGCTTTGCTTATAAACGGATGCGGGGAACCGCGTGCTTACGGTAAGGTCGATAAAACACCTTATCCCGTAAAAGAATGCAGACAGAAGCTCGCCTGCGGGGCGGAGATAGACCATACACAGAAGATCGACAAGATCGTTGTATATAAGAAAAAAAGAAAGCTGTATGCCTACAGAAACGGCAAGAAAGTACTGGAATGCCGCATTTCACTGGGCAAGAACGGTGACAAAGGAAACAAGATACAGGCGGGGGATTACCGCACACCGGAAGGAAGCTACCGGATTGTACGCAAAAAATGCGATCCCAGACTTTACCGTTCGCTGATGATCTCCTATCCCAATGCGCAGGACAAGGCAAGAGCGAGAGCCCATGGTGTGAAAACAGGCGGATATATCACGATACACGGACAACCGAAATGGAATGCCGATGGACATGCAGACCGCTATACGCTTGCGCATGATTGGACAGAGGGGTGCATGGCTGTATCCAACAGTGTGATGAACTCTTTATGGAAAGCAGTAGAAAATGGTGTAAAGATAGACATCCATTCATAATTTTAACTAATCTTTGAACTTTTAGCTTAATTTGATAAATGTTATATTATCATATTGAATAATATTGGACAGTAAAGGAGAAAATATGAAAAGTGCGTTGATCGCAGCAAGTATGGCTATGTCCCTGGGACTGCTGATGGCAGGAGGGGATCTCACTCCGGTTGCACCTATTCAGGAGGCAGCAACGAACTGTTCTTCCGATGAAGTATTTGTCGAAAAAGATACACAGCTGATGTGGCAGGACCAGAAATATACCGATAAAGAAGACGGGGCTTATAAACGAGAACGCTCTTACGGTAAAGCAGGAAATTGGAAACATGCAATGCATTACTGCAATAGTCTTGATTATGCAGGATATACCGACTGGAGACTGCCTACATCAGATGAGTTGCAGCATGTGCATAGAATATTCGGTGAAGAATTTCGCTATAACAGAGGTGATGATTTTTGGAGTTCTACGCCTACAGTAGAGCATAAATACGATGTAGTGTATGCCGCGGATGGCTATATTTACCAGAGAAAACCGAGTCAAAGCAACTATATCAGATGCGTACGCTGTATCGCACCTGCAAAATGATGCACCTTAGAGGAGTTTGATCTCCTCTTGGAGCACAATACCAAATTGTGCTTTTACTTTTTCTTTTGCCAGATCCAAGAGGTATAGGGCATCCTGATAGTTTCCCCCACCCAGATTTACCAGAAAATTGGCATGTACTGTGCTCCACTGCATAGCACCTTTTTGCCTGCCCTTTAGACCGACGGCCTCTATCAGCCTGCCGGCATAGTCATCCGGAGGATTTTTGAATGCAGAACCGGCACTGGGTTCATGGGGTTGATTGTTCCTCATGGCAAGAAGCTCCCTCAGAAGAGAGGGGCTGAACCCTTTTTGTATCCTGAACCTTGCTGCTGTGGCAATGCCTCCAAGCTCGGCATAGCGGTATCCGTGAGGAATACTGCCCTTTGGCACCCAGTGGCCTTCTATCTTGATGCTGTGCAGTATATTGAATATTTCATAATGTTTGACACCGGCATTCATGGCCAGCATTCCCCCAAGCGTCCCCGGGAGTTTGGCGCAGAACTCGAAACCGCCGATATCATGTTTTTTCATATAGGAGACGATGCGTCCTGTCGGCATAGCTGCGCCTATCTCCAAAAACCCCTCTTTTTTTTCTATATAGGCAAATTCTTTTGAGAGCATCATGAGTGCGGGGGGAGCGGGGGAGACAAGAAGATTGTTCGCCCCGCCAATGAGGTATCTGTCTGCAGGTATGGTATCCTCTTTTTCTATCATAAATACTTCGGCAGGTTGCCCTATTTTGATACTGGAATATGTAGAAAAGTCGATCGTTTTAAAAAACATCAGCTGTGCCGTAAAGCTTGATACTCTTTTGGTATGAGATACTCTTCTGTCTTTATAGGTGTGTCCCACAGCCTATGTTTAAAGCCCAGCTCGTAAAGTGTATCAAGCGCTCTAAGTTGCAGGTCGCTTAACTCAACAGACGCATCTGAAGCATACATATCCAAGTATTTCGTAAGCATCTCATCGGAAATACGTACCAAAGAATCCTTTTCCAGCTTTTGACAAAGTTCTTCTTTTCTGTCATTGGCAACCTTCACACCGTTAACCAGGATATTTTCTATGTCTATAGCACGGTTGAGTGGCAGGCTTCTGCGTATGGCCATACCCCCTAGAGGCAAAGGCAGCCCTTCTCCTGCCAGTTCTACCCACATGTCCCAAAGTTCTTTTTCGACTTCCAAGCTCTCATCAAAGTCGAGTATAGACTCATGTATGAGTACCCCGGCATCCACTTTTCCTGATACTACAGCATCTTCGATCTCCAGAAAATCCATATAGACAGGGCGTGCATCCGGATAGTAGATACGAAAAAGCATGGCATTGGTCGTGTATTTGCCAGAAAGTGCCACTTTGAAATTTCGTTTTAGCTGTTTCTCTTTTCTTTTGATAAGCTTGGGGCCATAGCCTTCCCCGAAACTGACGGCAGTGCGCAGCAGGGCATACTCTTCTTTGATCAGTGGGTACATACCAAAGGAGATAGCCGAAACGTCGTAGGTGCCTTTCATCGCTTCCACATTCAGTGTCTCGATATCCAGACCGATATTGTCAAAGTTGACCCCTTTTGTATCTACCCATCCGAATTTGATAGCATAATACATAAAAATATCATCTGCATCCGGTGAATGGGCAAGTTGTATGGTTCTGGACATGGGAACCCCTCTTTGGTATATAAGTTGCCGTATTTTATCATAAGAAAAAGAAATTGGCTCTGAGCGTATAAAAATATGACAATATGACATATTTTTATCTTTTCTCTCCAATTTACATTAAACTGCCAACATGATTAAACAATATCCAATTATTTTGGATAGAATTCAACAGATAAAGGAATAAGGATATGACAATGGCAATGGATGCACAGAAACAAAAAGCACTGGATATGGCGATCAAGCAGATAGACAAAACCTTTGGAAAAGGGACGTTGATGCGACTTGGAGACAAAGCGTTCGAACCGATCGCAGCGATTTCTACAGGTTCTCTGGGGCTGGATATGGCATTGGGTATCGGGGGGATCCCGCAGGGGCGTATCGTTGAAGTGTATGGGCCTGAATCATCGGGTAAAACAACACTGGCACTGCAAACGATCGCTTCAGCGCAAAAAGAGGGCATGGTATGTGCTTTTATTGATGCCGAACATGCATTGGATGTAGTGTATGCAAAAAACCTGGGTGTCGATACGGATAACCTTTTGGTCTCGCAGCCTGATTTCGGAGAACAGGCACTGGACGTACTTGAAACACTGACACGTTCCGGTGCGGTTGACCTGATCGTTGTAGATTCAGTTGCAGCATTGACCCCCAAATCAGAGATAGAGGGTGATATGGGCGATACCCATGTGGGGCTTCAGGCGCGCTTGATGTCACAGGCATTGCGAAAACTGACAGCCATTCTGCACAAGACCAATACAACAGTGATCTTCATCAACCAGATCCGTATGAAGATCGGTACCATGGGGTATGGTTCACCGGAGACAACAACCGGAGGGAATGCACTCAAGTTCTATTGCTCCGTACGTATTGATGTCAGACGTATCGCAACATTGAAACAGGGAGAATCCCAGATCGGTAACCGCGTCAAAGCGAAAGTGGTCAAGAATAAAGTAGCACCCCCGTTCAGACAGGCAGAGTTCGACATTATGTTCGGCGAAGGAATCTCCTATATTGGCGAGTTGATCGATTACGGGATCAAGATGGATATTGTTGACAAGTCCGGTGCCTGGTTCTCCTATGGTGCTGAGAAACTTGGCCAGGGTAAAGAAAATGCCAAGCTGACACTGAAAGAAAATCCTGAGCTCAGAGCTGAGATAGAAGCGAAAGTCAAAGATGCTTTGGGTTTTGGAGAGGCATTGAGTATGGATAATGAAGAGATAAATAAGGGTGCTGAATAAGTTATAACTCCCAAAATATAAAAAGTGTAAAGTGTCACTTTGCACTTTAAGCTTAAATTCCCTATACTGTCACCATCTTAATGCAAAGGATAGATGATGGCACTCAAAATGAAAGAGTTGATGCTCAAGAGCGGTGAGAGTAAATCTACGATACTCTACTATGTCAAAGAGGGCTTGCTTCCTGAGCCCCAGAAACCCAAACCCAATGTACACCTTTATGATGAACATGCAGTGGAAATATTGCGTTTAATCAAATATCTTCAATATAATTTTTCCTATTCTATTGCCCAGATCAAAGCGATTTTTGCTGAAAATAATTTCCATGAGAACCAAAGTTTTGACATGATGGTCAATGCACTCGAGCTTATTTCAGGTGCAAAAGACAATCAGTGGTATACCAAAGAGGATTTTCTCGAGATGACTTCATTGAGTGAGGAATCATTGGCTGCATATCAGCAGCGTGGACTTCTTTTTGAGCGTACCAGAGGATTTAGCAGTAAAGAACTGGAGATTGCGGAAATACTCAAACGTGCTGTAGATCTTGGACTTGATGAAAATCTGCTTGATCATTATGTTAAAGCTTCCCGAAACTTGGCAAAAGAGGAGTTTCAGGCAGGTTCAAAATTGATGAAAGCTGACAAAGACAAACATGCACAGCATTATGAACTCTTCTTCGATCTTATCTTGACACTTAAACCCTATTTGTGCAATATGCATACGGTCAGAGAGTATCAGGAACAATATGCCTATGAGGAGGAAGCATGAAAGCGCTCTTCTCCATAGTCGGGTTCAGTTCATACATCTTTATTGTCTTTCTCAATGCTATGACGGATCTGGGACATAAAATTATTTTGCAAAATACTATCTTTAAAGCCTATACAGGGGCTGAATTGATCGTATTGACAGCTATCGTCAATGCACTGATATTGCTGCCTTTTATCTTTCTGTTTTCTCCGGCAGGCTATATATCGGATAAGTATCCCAAAGTGAAAGTGATCGAATATGCTTCGGCTTTGGCAGTAGGGATCACGACACTGATCCTGCTCTCCTACTACATGGGGTGGTTCTGGGCGGCATTTGGGCTGACCTTTGTCCTTGCGGCGCAAAGTGCGATCTACTCCCCTGCAAAGTACGGACTGATCAAGGAGATGACCGGTAACGACCTGCTCGCTCAGGCCAATGCGGTGGTACAGTCGGTAACGGTAGTCTCCATCCTTGCGGGTGCGGTGATCTATTCGATCTTTTTTGAGTCGTTACTGCAAGACCGCAGCACGCATCCGGGGGAGATATTGCAGTTTATCGCGCCGGTAGGCTATCTGCTGATCGGGGCAAGTATGGTTGAGTTTATGCTCGCACGTCGTCTTGCCAAGCGTTTCCGTGCCGTACACATCGACGAGGAGATGCATTTTGAGGTGGGAGAGTATAAGAATCTACACTACCTCAAAGAGAACCTTGCTGTGATTCGTCGGGAGAAGGTGGTCTGGCAGAGTATCATCGGCTTGAGCCTTCTCTGGGGGATCTCTCAGATCCTTGTAGCGATCTTTGGCGAGTACCTCAAGAGCACGCTTCACATCACCGATACGGTAACTGCACAGGGGCTATTGGCACTGACAGGCGTGGGCTTGGTGACGGGTTCGATGTTCGCCGGACGTGTCAGCCGGAACTTTATCGAAACGGGGATCATCCCGTTGGGGGCGATGGGTGTGACACTCTCGCTCTATATGATGCCCTCTTTGCATTCACTCTGGACACTGGGGAGTGCGCTGTTTGCGTTTGGATTCTTCTCCGGTCTGATCGTTGTACCGCTCAATGCGCTCATCCAGTTCGCCACGCCCACCCCGATCTTAGGCAAGATCCTTGCGGGCAACAACTTCATGCAGAATGTGGTGATGTTCCTTGCACTGGTACTGACCGCACTCTTTGGCTATTTTCAGGTCTCTTCGGTGGGGCTTTTTTATGTCATTGCAGCGGTGGCGTTTTTGGGGATGGGGGCGACCCTGCTCAAGCTGCCGCAGTCGTTCATCCGCTATCTGGTGAGGATGATCATCGGCTTCAAGTACACCCTGCATGTGGACGGACTGCACAATATCGATGCGAAGAAAGGGATACTCCTGCTTGGCAACCATATCTCTTTTCTTGACTGGGCGATCTTGCAGATGGCATATCCCAAGCAGATCCGTTTTGTGATGGAGCGAAGCTATTATGAAATCTGGTATCTCAAGCCTTTCTTTGCCTTCTTCAATGCGATCCCCATCTCCAGCAGAGGGGGTAAAAACGCGCTCTCTTTGGTCACCGAAGCGCTCAACAACGGCGAAACGGTCGCGATCTTCCCGGAGGGACATCTCTCGCGCAACGGACATCTCGGTGCCTTCCAGCGCGGCTTTGAGAAAGCATGTGAAGGGGTTGACGGAGATGCGCAGATCATACCGTTCTATCTGCGGGGACTCTGGGAGGACAACTTCTCACACGCCTCCAAGAAGATGAAGCGCAACAAAAGCAAGGATATCAGTGTCACCTTCGGTGAGAGCATGGATATCCACGCCTCCGCTTCGGAGGTGAAACGTGCGGTCTTTATGCTCTCCATCCACAGTTGGCGAGACTATGCACGTACCCTGCCTTGTTTGCAGCAAGCATGGATCGATACGGTCAAAGAGCAGGGCAAAGGGCTCAGTATCGCCGACTCGACCGGGGTGGAGCTGGGCGCACACCGTTTCGCGGCGGCGACACTGT
>JALSTF010000191.1 GCA_026983895.1 Sulfurovum sp. | reverse complement strand
GGATATCAGGGATGGAGAACGTTCACAGAGGGCAAAAAGCTCCTTTTTGTCAGCGGAGATTCAAAGAAGGTCCTCTCCCTGGAACGCTCTATCCTGGATATCGTTCTGCATGCTTCTTCTATCGCTACACTTACTTCGCGATATGTTGAAGCCCTTGAAGGAACGGGTGTCAAGCTGCTTGATACGAGAAAAACAAGGCCGCTTCTCAGGGTGTTTGAAAAGTATGCAGTACGCTGCGGCGGGGGGATCAATCACCGTATGGGACTGGATGACTGTCTGATGCTCAAAGACACCCATTTGAAAACCATCGATGACCTGGATCTGTTCATGCAGGAAGTACGCAGCAAGATCCCTTTTACCTCCAAGGTGGAGATAGAGTGTGAAACATTCGACAGCGTACAAAAAGCGATGCAGGCCGGAGCGGATATCGTGATGTGCGACAATATGCCCCTTGAGGAGATCAGGCGTGCGGTCGATTACAGAAATGGGTACTATCCGCATATCCTGCTTGAAGCGAGCGGAAATGTGACCCTTGAAACCATTGCGGCACTGGCCGCTACCGGTATAGATGCGATCTCTTCCGGCTCTATCATCCATCAGGCGAACTGGATAGACCTTTCCATGAAAGTTGAATGACCCTGATGGAAGAGACAGCCTTTCCTTTTAATGCGGTCAGAAGAGTGATCGAGAAAGCAGGATCGATCACGATCCTTTCCCATCTCAATCCCGATCCGGATGCCATCGGTACGGCATTGGGGATCTATACGCTGCTGAAAGAGGCAGGGATAAGAAAGATAGAAGTAGTGAATGCTTCGAAAGAACTGCCGCGTCATTTGGATTTTCTCTTCGGGTATGCAAAGATCAAAGAGAAGATCGATTATGAACACAGTTTGATCATTGCCTGTGACTGCGGCAGCATAAAAAGACTGGGCTTTGACCTTGAAGGCAGAACGATTCTTAACATTGATCACCATCAAAGCAATGATCTCTATGGCTCTCTCAATGTGGTCAGGCCTGCTTATGCTTCCTCTTCGCAGGTCGCTTTTGAACTTTTCAGGAAGATCTATACCATATCCGCAAAAAGTGCAGAATGCTTTTATGCCGCACTGCTTTCCGATACGCGCTATTTTACGACCAGCAGTGTGAATGCCAGGGTCTTCGATGCGGCAAAGGAGATGGTCGAAATCGGTGTTGATCCTTCAAAAGTCGCGTATCATTTTACACAGAGACGCTCGCTGAGTTCTTTTCGTATCCTGCAACGGGCTTTGGGCAGTTTACAGCTTTATGCCGATGCCCGGATTGCCAGTCTCTATGTGACGCGGGAAGATATCGCTGCTACAGGCGCTACGGTACCGGATATGGACGGTATTGTGGATTATGCCCGTTCTCTGGCGACTGTCGAAGTGGCGATCTTTGCGATGGAACTCTCTGACGGCATACGCATCTCTCTGCGCAGCAAAGGGTTTGATGTCAATGCCATCGCTGCCGAGTTTGGCGGCGGCGGGCACAGGGTCGCCGCGGGGATAACGTTCAAGGCAGGAAACTTACAACAAATAATAGATACAATAATAGCAAAAATAAAAGAGACAGGATTGATAGATGGCAAAAAAAAGTAAAGGCAATATAGCGAATAAAATATTTACCGTGATCCTCCTGGCCGGTCTGGCCGCAGGTGCATGGTATGTCTATACCGCACCGCAATTCGAGAGGGTAGCCCCGAAGATAGAAAGCCCCAAGCATATTTTTTGGAACCGCAAGGAGCCGTTGAAGGTCAAGGTTTCGGACAATGTGGCACTCAATTCCTATGAAGTCGCTCTTTCTGACGGTACGAAAAAAGTGATCATCGACCAGGGATTCTTCGATAACGGTCCCAAAGAAGGGACGATCACTGTGAAATACCCCAAGGGAAAAGTCCTCAATCCCAAAGCGAAAGACTATACACTGATGGTCACGGTCGGTGATAAAAGCATGTGGAACATGATGGCGGGCAATACAGCGACCAAGACCATCGATGTCACAGTGGATTATAAAAGACCCAATGTCAATATCCTTTCCAATTCACGTATGATCAACCAGGGAGGAAGCGCTTTGGTCGTTTTTCAGGCAGACGATGACAATATGGATAAACTCTATGTCAAAGCCAATAAAAATATGTTTAAGCCGCAGCCCTACAAAAAAGAAGGCTATTATGCCGTACTGGTCGCATGGCCGTTCGTGGATGACTCTTTCGATGCCAAGATCGTAGCGACAGATATGGCAGGGAACAGACGGGAAGTGCACATTCCGTTCTATCACGGCAATCCCCGATACAAGACCTCTTATATCAGAGCGACAGACAAATTCATCGATGGCAAGATCACTGATCTGGCATCGAGTGATCCTGAGTATGCGACCATTACGGATAAACTCGAAAAGCTTAAAGCGATCAATGAAACGATGCGTCTAAAGAATGAAGCACTGATCCATAAGCTCAGCAAGCATGTGTCTGACGAAATGCTCGATGCATGGAAGATCAAAAAGTTCTATCCGCTCAGAAATGGAAAGAAAGTGGCAAGTTTCGGTGATCACCGATACTATTATTATGGCAGCAAGGACAATATTGTTTCAGAATCCTATCATGTCGGGTATGACCTGGCAAGCAACAGTATGGCAGATATCAAAGCATCCAATCCGGGAAAAGTCGTTTTTGCCGATGATAACGGTATTTACGGGAATATGCCGCTGATAGACCATGGACTCGGGCTTTATACCCTTTATGGACACTGTTCACAGCTGTTCGTACAGGAGGGGGATGAAGTCCATGCAGGACAGACCATCGCCAAAACAGGAATGACAGGCCTGGCCATGGGCGACCATCTGCATTTTGGCATATTGGTGCAGGGGATCGAGGTCAGACCGGTCGAATGGTTCGATCAATCCTGGATAAACAAATTTATCAACAATGTATTTAAACAGGCAGACCTTATCATCTCCCCTCCGCCGGTGAAAGAAAAAAAGAAGAAGTGATCCGGTTGTGGAGGTATAGAATCCCAGCCATAATGTTTGCAAATATTTATATTTTCTAGTATAATAGCAAAAAATAGTCGGGAAGGAGTACTTTATGCAGCAGCGCACCATTGCAAAACCTGTTGAGGTTGTCGGTATCGGGCTGCATAAAGGCGAACCGATACGGCTGCGTCTTGAGCCCTTGTCGGCAGATGCAGGCATTGTTTTCTACCGTGAAGACCTGGCACTGAGCATACCTCTCTCTCCCAAATCCGTTATAGATACGCGTATGGCTACCGTGATAGGAAGTGAAAAAGGCTTTATTTCCACTATTGAACATTTTCTTTCTGCAGTATATGCCTATGGTATTGACAACATGCGTGTCATCGTCAATGGGAATGAAATGCCTATCATGGACGGTTCTTCCATCTCTTTTTGTCTGCTGCTGGATGAAGCGGGTATCGAAGAACTTGATACTCCCAAAAAGATCATCCGTGTGAAAAAACCGGTCGAGATAAAAGAGGGCAGCAAATTCGTACGTTTGCTTCCCTCTGCCAGAGCAACATTTGATTTCAGGATCAAGTTTGACCATCCTGTAATAGGCGAGCAGAGCGAACTCCTGGATTTCAGCACACGCAACTTCATTGAAGAGATCGCCAGAGCAAGGACATTCGGCTTTGCCAAAGATATCCAGTATCTTCAGAGCCAGAACCTTGCGCTTGGCGCGAGTCTTCAAAATGCGATAGGACTTGACGACCATAAAGTACTCAATCCGGAAGGACTTCGATTTGAAAATGAATTCGCAAGACACAAGATCCTTGATGCAATGGGGGATATGATGGTGTCGGGGCATAATATCCTGGCAAAGTATGAATCGTTTGCCGGCAGCCATAACCTGAATTACAGACTGACTTCAAAACTGCTCTCTGACAGCAGGAATTATGAGTTGGTAGCGATAGAAGAACTTCAGAGCAGAGCATTTGAAAAATCCTTCGCATAAATTCCAGCTGCTTATTATCTCTATCGCTTCTCCTCTTCTGGTGGGTGTATATGAGAACGGGAAGTTGATAGAGACGATCCGAAGCGAGAAGAAGACATCGGATATTCTTTTGCCTATCATTACAGAAGTGACCGGGCGCTATCAGGTAGAAAGTATGATCTATACGAGAGGTCCCGGTTCCTACATGGCTATAAAACTTACCTATATTATGCTTAAAACGATCGAAATCGTGAAGGATATTCCATGTTACGGATGCAGTGGTTTCGAACTGAATGGCGGTCAACCGATCAAAGCGATAGGGAACCTCTATTTTATCAAGGAAAAAGAGACTATAATTACAAAAAAATATGAACAGCCGCCTTTGATACAGTTCAGATTGCCTCAGTGTATTCAAGATCTTGCATTGGATGAAGAATCGACACCTGAGTATCTGCTGCCGGCTGTTTAGAAAAGATATGAAGATGTTAATCAGTGTACCGGCAACCAGCGCAAACTTGGGACCGGGGTTCGATACCCTTGGACTCGCGGTCGATCTTCGCAACGAGATCGTTATCAGGCCCTCCAAATTTCTCAGTTTATCGACCCAGGGAGAAGGTGCAGATAATCCCAAGATCAAGAAGAATTCTCTTTTTCTGAGTATCTTCAATGAGAATTACAAACGTCTGAAAGGGAGAACGGACAATTTCAGGTTTGAATTCACCAACCGCATTCCCATCTCACGAGGGCTCGGAAGTTCCTCAGCGGTCATCGTTGCGGCACTCAGCGGTGCGTATGCGATGGCAGGGAAGAAATACAATAAACGGGAGATCCTGAATCAGGCATTGCGTTATGAACACCATCCGGATAATATCACCCCCGCAGTCATGGGCGGTTTTAATGTCGCCTGTGTAGAGGGAGACAGGGTTTACAGTAAAAAGAGGCGTATGCCCGATTATCTCAAAGCGGTGGTGGTCGTACCCAACAGAACGATCTCGACAGCACGTTCACGAACTGTTCTTCCCAAGATGTACCGAAAAGAGGAGACGGTCTATTCACTTTCACGGGCGGCCTATATGACTTCGCTCTTCATGAGTGAATCCTGGGATCTGCTGCGTATCGCTTCCAAAGACAAACTGCATCAGGCGAGACGAATGAAAATGATGCCTGAACTTTTCGATGTACAGAAAACAGCGTTGAAGCATGGCGCTTTGATGAGCACGCTTTCGGGTTCGGGTTCGACATTTTTCAATCTTGCGTACGAGAAAGATGCGGAGAGGATCGCGCAAAGTCTTCGTGACAGATTCCCCCAGTTCAGGGTTTTTGTGCTTGCTTTGGACAATAATGGTGTAACCACCAGAAACTAATCTCTTTTTAGGTATAATACGCATGAAAAAATCACAGCCCATTCGAATGTGCATCGCCTGCCGCAGTAGACATCCTCAAAAAAGTTTGATCAGATTAAAGCAAGACGGGAAAGAGATCGTGGTATTTGACGGAACGGGAAGAAGTTTTTACCTTTGTAGGAACTGTGTGATGAATGAAAAAAAATGCAAAGGTCTTGCCAAACGTTTCAAACAGGATGCGGAACAGTTGGCAAGACTTTTGGAGAAACTGGTGCAAGCCGGTTGATGCGCAAGACGCAGTATATTAAAGGAGTGAATCAAGTATGGATAAAGTTAAAATCCAAGAGATAGCAGAAGAAGCGGGATTGTCTAACGGCGAACTGATAGAGAAAGCCAAAGAGCTGGGTTTCAATGTCAAGGCGGCCAACAGTGCCATCAGTCTGGATGACGCGGGTATCCTCGTTGACTATGCGATAAGCGGAACACTGCCAAAAGGTTTTGCAAAACCGGGCGAAAAGCCAAAGCTTAAAGTGGTCAGGAAAGCAGATGCCGAAGAAACACCCAAAGAGGAAGAAACAGCATCCAAAGAGGTGAAAGAGACCCCTGAAGAGAATGAAGCTGTGCCGGCAGACATCTCTATAGAAGCAGAGAAAGAAGAGGATGCAGTACTGGAAGAAAAGGTATCAGCGGAAGCAGCTGCAGAGGAAGAGGTTTCTACTGAAGAGCCAAAAACTCCGGACACTGAAGCAGAGAAAGAAGAGGCCGTACCTGAGACTGTGGTGAAAAAAGAAGCGAAACAGCGTAAAGGTATTTCCGTGGTCAGTAAAAAAACGGAACCGGAAGCCAAAGAAGCGGCAGGCGAAGAGAAGCCTAAGCGCAGAACACTTTCCCGTACAGGTATCAAAATCGTCAGAAAAGCAAAACCTGCACCGGTCAGAGCAGCAACGAAGATCTCTATGGGAAGCGGTATGCCCACTCCTCCAAGCAAGAAGAAGATCAAAAAAGGGCCAGCCGAAGCAAGAGAGACAGGCAAGAAGATCGATATCTTCAACCATGACAGCATGAGCGGCGATATTGACAGCGGATTTGGCGAAGAAGAAGTAGTACTGCTTGACTTCTCCGACAAGAATATCTATGAAGATATGATGCGTCAGGAGCAGAAACGCCGAGAAGAGATGAAAAAAAGGGAAGCGGCCAATGGTGGTCCTGCCAAAGGAAGACAGCCGTTCCGTCCGCAGCAGAGACGTTCATTGAAACGTGGCGGTAAACGTAAAAAATATACCAGAGAAGAGAGCAGTGAGGTCGTAACATCAGTGGAAATACCGGAAAATGTAAGAGTATATGAATTCGCAGAAAAGGTGAACCGTTCCGTGGGAGAAGTGGTCAAAGTACTTTTCGCCCTGGGTATGATGGTCACGAAGAACGACTTCCTCTCCAAAGACGAGATCGAGATCCTGGCAGAAGAGTTTGAAGTAGAAGTGACTACCATGAATCCCTTGGATGAATTGGATTATGTACAGGTCTATGATGCCCAGGAGGATATTCAGTTTGAAGAAAGACCTCCGGTCATTACGATTATGGGACACGTCGACCACGGTAAGACCTCTTTGCTTGACAGAATCCGTTCTGCGAAAGTTGCAGACAAAGAAGCGGGAGGGATCACTCAGCATGTGGGTGCCTACCAGGTAGAAAAAAACGGCAAGAAAATTACTTTTGTCGACACGCCGGGTCACGAAGCGTTTACAGAAATGCGTGCCCGTGGTGCGCAGGCAACAGATATCGTTATTATAGTCGTTGCAGCGGATGACGGCGTCATGCCTCAAACCAAAGAGGCTATCGCACATACCAAAGCGGCGGGTGTCCCTATGATCATTGCGGTCAATAAAATGGATAAAGAGGGCGCAAACCCCGACAATGTGAAATCTCAGCTGGCAGAGATCGATGTGATGGCGACAGACTGGGGCGGAGAGTATGAATTTGTTCCTGTTTCCGCACATACGGGACTGGGTATCGATGAATTGCTTGAAACCATCCTTCTTCAGGCGGAACTCATGGAACTGAAAGCGGATCCGAGCAGAAAAGCAAAAGCAGTCGTGGTGGAAAGTTCGCTTGAGAAGGGCTTCGGACCTGTAGCGAACGTGATCATCAAGAACGGTACGCTGCATGTAGGGGACAACGTGATCGCCGGTACGACCTATGGGCGTATCAAAGCGATCAAACTCGATGACGGAAGCAGTGTCAAAGAGATCGGACCGAGTACACCGGCTGCCATTGTGGGCCTCAATGAAGTGCCTGGTGCAGGTGAAGCTTTGGTAGCGATGGATACAGACAAGGAAGTCAGAGAACTTGCGGAAAAAAGAGCTGAATACCAGAGAGCGAAACAGCTTTCCAGAAGCACGAAGGCTTCACTTGACGATCTCTCTGCGCTGATTGCCGAAGGACAGCTCAAATCGCTGCCTGTTATCATAAAGGCAGATGTACAGGGATCGCTCGAAGCAATCAAGGGAAGTCTTGAAAAACTCAGAAACGAAGAGGTCAAGGTCAATATCATCCATGAAGGGGTAGGTGGAGTAACGGAAAGTGATGTAACACTCGCAGACGCCAGTGAACACGCTGTGATCCTTGGATTTAACGTACGTCCTACCGGTGCAGTGAAGAAAAAGGCCAAAGAACTGGGTGTAGAGATACACACCTACACCATTATCTATGATCTCCTCGATGATGTCAAAGCGCTGCTTGGCGGTATGATGAGCCCTGTCATCAAAGAAGAGGTGACAGGACAGGCAGAAGTAAGAGAGACTTTCGTTGTCGGAAAGGTCGGAACGATTGCAGGTTGTAAAGTAACGGAAGGTGTGATCACCCGAAATTCCAAAGCAAGACTCATTCGTGACGGTGTGGTCGTCTATGAAAGCAGTATCGCTTCACTCAAACGCTTTAACGAAGACGCAAGAGAAGTCAAGAATGGTTATGAGTGTGGTATCATGCTTGAGAACTTCAATGACATTAAAGAGGGTGATGTGATAGAGACTTTCAAAGATGTTGAAGAACAGGTGACGCTCTAAGTGAAGAACGAAGCAGTGCTTTTGTTGAGTGAGGAGTCGGTATGACACAGGAAGAGATCAAGCGGCACAGGGTTGAGTCGGTATTGAAAGAGATTATTCCAGAGGCTTTGGCTACCCTGGATGATGAACGCATCAATGCATTGCTGGTTACAGATGTAGTATGTTCCAAAGGGCGCTCGGATGCGAAGGTCTATCTGGATAAATCATTCCTTTCTCCCAAAGAACAGAGTGAAGCACTCAGACAGCTGCGTATCGTAGCCGGCTATATTCAGAACCACTGTAAGCAGAGTGAAGGCTGGTTCAAAGCACCGAGGTTTACCTTTGAATTTGACGAGCAGCTTGAGAAAGTCAGCCGTATGGAAGAGCTTTTCAAGCAGATCAGCAGAACGAAAGAAAACACTGAAGAGGATGGATCGGATGAATCTTGAAGAACAGATCGCAAAGATCGTTGAAGCCAACGGAGCGGCACTCTATGATATCGAAACGGTTACTGAATTCGATGAGACGATCTACCGCGTTTACATCACCAAAACAGGCGGTATAGAACTTGATCTCTGTGCAACGATTTCTAATGAGCTTTCCCCTTTTCTGGATGTCCACCCTCCGATGAGCGGACATTACCGTCTTGAAGTCAGTTCACCCGGTATAGAAAGAAAACTTTCAAAACCGGTACATTTTAAAAATGCTATTGGAGAGAAAGTCAAACTCAAAATACTTGGCGGAGACAAGGTCAAAGGTACATTGAAAGCGGCTGATGACAAAGGTATCGTAGTAGAGACCAAACATGGCGAAGAGAAGTTCTCATACAATGATCTAGGCACAGTAAAAACCTATTTTGAATGGTGAGACCCGTTAAGCGAACGTGAACTGCTTCACGTTTGCAGGGTCGAAACCGGAACGGTGGAGCAAAGCGACCCGTGAAGGCTGAATGCAAAGGAAATTTAGAATGATAGATGATGAATTCTACATGCAGCTTGCACTTGATGAAGCCTGGAAGTACCAGCTTCTTACCTATCCTAACCCGGCAGTGGGCGCAGTGGTTA
>JALSTF010000190.1 GCA_026983895.1 Sulfurovum sp. | reverse complement strand
AGAGCCGTTGCACCAATGGCCGTAGAGGCGAGAAAATCTCTTCGTTTCATGGGAATCCTTGCATATATTTGTCGGTGACATTATAGCAGAAGGAGATATATATGGTATAATCGCGGAATTTCTACAGGCAAGGAAAAAGTTTGAGCAAGAAGCAGGACATGATACACGTCTACGGTGCAAAAGAGAACAACCTTAAAAATATTGATATTTCTATTCCCAAGAACAAGTTGGTGGTCATTACCGGGATCTCCGGTTCGGGAAAATCGACACTGGCTTTTTCTACACTGTATGCCGAAGGGCAGCGACGCTATATTGAATCGCTTTCCTCCTACGCTCGCCAGTTCCTCGGCCGTGTGGGAAAACCCGATGTGGACAAGATAGACGGTCTGACACCGGCCATCGCCATCGACCAGAAAACGACTTCCAAGAACCCGCGTTCTACCGTGGGGACCATCACCGAGATCTACGATTACCTGCGTCTGCTCTTTGCCCGTGTGGGCAAGCAGTACTGCCACCAGTGCGGCAAGCCTATCTCTTCGATGTCCGCCGCGGACATCATCGAAGAGGTGCTCAAACTGCCCGAAGGGGCCAAACTGGTCATCATGGCACCGCTGGTCAAGGAGAAGAAAGGAACGTTCGCTGATATGCTGGAGTCCCTTCGCCACAAGGGCTATATCCGTGCGATGATCGACGGGGTGATGGTACGCCTTGATGACGAGATCGAACTCTCCAAAACAAAGATGCATACGATTAAAGTGGTCATTGACCGCGTGGTCATCAAAGAGGAGAACCGCGACCGTATAGGTCAGGATGTGGAGAAAGCGCTCAAAGAGAGTTACGGAGAGATGGAGATAGAGGTGCTTAACTGGGAAGAGCTCGGACTCGACAGACAGCATATCCACTACTCCGAGCATCTGGCCTGCTTTGACTGCAAACTCTCTTTCGAGCCGCTGGAACCTGTCAGTTTCTCCTTCAACTCTCCCAAGGGCGCCTGTCCTGCCTGTGACGGACTGGGGATACGTTATGCGATCGATCTGAAGAAGGTGATCGACCCGGAACTCTCCATCGACAAGGGTGCAGTGAAGATCATGTACGGTTTCAACAAAAGCTACTACACCAAGTTCCTCAATGCCTTCTGCGAACAGAACGGCATTGACATCAAAAAGCCCTACGGTGAACTCGAGACCCATGAACAAAAGGCCATCCTTTACGGCAACGGCGGCGTGGTGGACTTTACCTGGAAACGGCACAAGCTCAAACGTGAATGGCCGGGTGTGGTGAAATTTGCACACGACATGTTCAAGGACGAGAAGGACCTCTCCGAGTATATGACGGAGAAAGTCTGCGATAAATGCAATGGACACCGGCTGCGTCCAAGGTCTCTTGCGGTCAAGATCGAGGGCAAGAATATCGCCGATATTATCGATATGCCCATAGAGGATTCCTATGCCTATTTTGCAAATGAAAAGAATTTTTCCCATTTGAGCGAACAGCAGAAGATGATCGCAGAGTCGATCCTCAAAGAGCTGTATGAGAGGCTTTATTTCCTGTACGATGTCGGCCTGGGATATATTACTCTCAGCCGTGATGCACGAAGTATCTCCGGTGGTGAGGCACAGCGTATCCGCATCGCTTCGCAGATCGGTTCGGGGCTGACAGGGGTGATGTATGTACTTGACGAACCGAGTATCGGTCTGCATGAACGCGATACGATGAAGCTTATTCGGACACTCAACTCTCTCAAGGAAAAAGGCAACTCTGTCATTGTGGTTGAACATGACAAAGAGACCATTCTGGCTGCGGACTACATCGTCGATATCGGCCCGGGAGCGGGGGAATACGGCGGGAAGATCGTCTTCTCCGGCGATGCGAAGAAACTGCCAAAAGCCAAGACACTGACGGCGGACTACCTCTTTGGCAAAAAAGAGATCGCCTATTCCCACGATAATCCGCAGAAGAAATGGATAGAGATCAAAAATGTGACCATCAACAACATTGAAAATTTAAATGCGAAGATCCCGCTGCATAACTTTGTTTGCATCACGGGAGTAAGCGGGAGCGGGAAGAGTTCCCTGATCCTTCAGACCCTGCTGCCTGTGGCACGTGAACTGCTCAACCGAGCCAAGAAGGTGAACAAGGTCGACGGTGTGGAAATTACGGGACTTGAGGCACTCGACAAGGTGATCTACCTTGACCAGAGCCCTATCGGACGGACACCGCGCTCAAACCCGGCGACCTATACGGGGATCATGGATGAGATACGCAAACTTTTCGCGCAGACGAAAGAAGCAGAGCTTCGAGGCTACAAGATAGGCCGTTTCTCGTTCAATGTGAAGGGCGGACGCTGCGAGAAATGCCAGGGTGACGGACAGATCAAGATAGAGATGCACTTCCTTCCTGATGTACTGGTCAGTTGTGATGCCTGCAACGGTACACGCTACAATGCCCAGACGCTTGAAGTACTCTACAAAGGCAAATCCATTGCTGATGTACTGGCCATGAGCGTGGGAGAGGCCCTGGAGTTCTTCAAAGCCATTCCCTCTATCGCTTCAAAACTTAAAACACTGACCGCAGTAGGACTGGACTATATCACGCTCGGGCAGAATGCCACGACACTCTCCGGCGGGGAGGCACAGCGTATCAAACTGAGCAAGGAACTCAGCCGTAAAGATACAGGCAAGACCCTGTATATCCTCGATGAACCGACAACGGGATTGCACTTTGCCGATGTGGACAGGCTGACGGGTGTACTGCACCATCTGGTAGAACTGGGGAATTCCGTTGTGGTGATCGAACATAACCTCGATATGGTCAAGAATGCCGACTACATCATCGATATGGGTCCTGAAGGCGGAAGCAAAGGCGGGTTGATCATTGCTACGGGATCACCGGAGGATTTGGCTGAAACATATAGGGAAACAGGTTCCTATACGGGAGAATATTTGGCAAAAGAGCTGGGTACCCGGTAAGTGATTTGAGGTGCCCTTATCTATTTAAGTTTGTGGATACTATTGTGCTTGGCATTCTGCTTTGTGAATGAGATTGCAGTTTTGACGATCCAAAGGATAACCAGAACTGCAAGCATTTCATAGCCGATCGCCCATGTCATCAGAAAGGGCGAATCCTGATTGACGGCAAGGAAGACTTTGAATTTGCCGTCAGCGATATAGAAAAAGAGAAAAAGAAGTCCGAGGATATAGGGCAGAGAGACAAAGTAGATCGCCAAAAAGATCTTTTCGAATCCTTCGGGAAAAAAAAGCGGGGTATCATTCAATTTAACTTCCTGTTTGGTAAAACTGTTGCCAATGCCTTGGGCAGAGTGTATACGTTTTTCCGGGTGGGAAAAGTGGGTTGTGTTTCTACCTGAATGTTGATTGTTCTGCATGGCCCCCACCTTTTTATTAACTAATTGTTATTCTATTGAAAAAGTTATAACAGGTTACTTAACCCGGAATTGACGGTTGTAACCATAAATTGGCTAAAATAAATAAAAAAATCAGGTCTCACCTTTGAAAACAATCACTATCATCGATACTTTCGGCTTCTTTTTTCGTTCCTATTATGCCTTGCCTCCTTTGCGCAATTCAGAAGGTTTCCCTACCGGACTGCTGACAGGTTTCATCAATCTTGTCGATTCACTCCATCGGGACCATGCGACGGATTATCTGGTCTTTGCCCTGGACAGCAAAGGGCCTACATTCAGGAATGAAGTGTATCCCGCATACAAAGCGAACCGGGAAGCACCGCCGGAAGATTTGACGAAACAGCTGCCTGTTGCTATACGTTGGGTCGAGAAAATGGGCTTTGCCAATCTTTCCAAAGAGGGATTTGAAGCGGATGACATTATCACAACTGTGACGAAATTCGCGAGAGAACAGGGTATGAAGGTCAAAGTGGTCTCTCACGACAAAGACCTCTATCAGCTTATCGATGACGGTATGGTGGTCATGTATGATTCAGTCAAACACAAAGAGATCGATGAGGAAGCCTGTGTAGAAAAGTTCGGGGTACGCCCGAAGGACTTTATCGATTTTCAGGCGATCGTGGGCGATACGTCGGACAATGTTCCAGGAGTCAAGGGTATCGGTGTGAAGGGTGCAGCGAAACTCATCAACGCATTTCATACCCTTGAGAATATCTATGCCAATATTGAAAAGTGCGGAACACCGAGGATACAGAAACTGCTGCTTGAGTATAAAGAGAGCGCTTTCCTCTCACGCGAACTTGTCAGAATGCGTGATGATGTCTATGAATCGCTTGATCTGAGTACATTTGTTTTTGAGGAGAGGAACTATCTAAGCTGCCTCATTGATGAATTTGAAAAATATGAAATGAAAAGGGCACTGCAAAAGGCCAAAGTAGGACAGAATGAAGCCGGATGTCATGACATTACGCCGCCTAAACCAAAATCACCGGTATTCTCATTCGAAGCAATCACACTCGATAGCCGCGAGAAACTTACCCGTGTGATCGATGCACTGGCAGACGATACGCTTGTCGCATTTGATACAGAGACGACAGGATTGGATACGAAAACAGCAAAAATGGTCGGTTTTTCGTTTTGTACTTCAGAAGAGAAAGCCTATTATGTACCGGTAGGGCACAGTTACCTGGGTGTGGAGGAACAGGTCTCGGATGAAGATGCCGTTTTGGCATTGAAAAAACTGATGAAGCACAGGATAGTCGGTCAGAATCTGAAATTTGATCTTTCTCTGCTCTACAACCGCTACGCTATAGAGGAGGTCCATCCCTTTGCCGATACGATGATCATGGCATGGCTCTCCGACCCCGGTTCCAAAGTAGGCCTGGATGCTTTAGCGCAGAAGTTCTTCAAATATGAAATGAAGCCTTTCAAAGAGATGGTAAAGAAAGGGGAGGATTTCTCCCATGTGAACATTGCCGATGCGACCTTCTATGCAGCGGAAGATGCCTGGATGACGTATCTTCTTTACGGTGCGATCAAGAAGAAAATGGAGCTTTCTTCCCTGACGCACCTGCTCAAAGAGGCAAAAGAGGTAGAGTACCCTTTCATCAATGTGCTGATCCGCATGGAGCGCCTGGGGATCAAGGTGGATCAAAACAGGCTTGAAGCACTGCAGAAAACACTCAGTACCGCATTGCAGGAGCTTACGGCGGAAATCTATGCACTCAGCGGCTCTGAATTCAATATCCGTTCCACACAGCAGCTTGGTGTGGTACTCTTTCAGCAGATAGGCCTTAAGGGCGGTAAAAAAACCAAGACCGGCTACAGCACCAATGAGGCGGTACTTCAGTCGCTCAAAGGCGAACACCCCGTCATTGAAAAGATCCTGGCATACCGTGAGAACCAGAAGATGCTCTCCACCTATGTCGAACCGCTGCTGAAACTGGCGAAGAAGGATGAAAAAAGCCGTATCTATACCTCCTTTGTTCAGACAGGGACAGCGACAGGACGTTTGAGCTCCAAGGATCCGAATCTGCAGAATATACCGGTACGTTCCGGACTTGGACGTTCGGTGCGGGATGCTTTTGTGGCAAGAGAGGGGTACAAACTGGTCAGTATAGACTACTCTCAGATCGAGCTGCGCCTGCTGGCACATTTTTCCAAAGATGCAGCGTTGATAGAAGCTTTCAAAAAGGGGACGGACATTCACATGGCCACCGCGGTCAAACTCTTTGGAGCGGAGGATGCAAAAGCGAAGCGAAACTTTGCCAAATCGGTCAATTTCGGCCTCTTGTACGGTATGGGACCCAAAAAACTCTCTGATGAACTGGGAATTACTACAGCAGAAGCCAAAGAGATCATCAGCAACTATTTCGCTTCTTTCCCCACGGTCAAGAATTTTCTTGAAGGTATACAGGAGCGGGTAAAGATAGACGGGTATGTGGAAACACTTCTGATGCGTCGCCGTATCTTCGACTATGAAAATGCCAATGGTATGCAGAAAGCCGCCTATATGCGCGAATCGGTCAATACTGTCTTTCAGGGGTCTGCGGCCGACCTGATAAAACTTTCTATGAATGAGATAGACTCGATGATCACAGATGAGGTGTTACAGGCCCATATGCTGCTGCAGATCCATGATGAGCTGATCTTTGAGATCAGGGAAGGAAAGGTGGAAACCCTATCGAAGCGTTTTGTTCATATTATGGAAAACATTTGGGAACTTGACGTACCGCTGGTCTGTTCGGTAAGTATAGGCAACAGCTGGGGAGAATTGAAATAAGGCCGACTGGTCATTTCAAGATTTTTTTTTCTTCCAAAATGCCCTTATCAAAGTAACGGGAACGGTATATACTCCTGACATATCCATAATAAGGAGTGTCAATGCAGAGTGAACATGTAAAAGTCAAAATTTTGCTGCAAGAAAAAAAGTATGAAGAAGCTTTTTCGATACTGGAACCGTTATTTCCCCAAAACAGCAGTGATCCTGAGTTGTATTTTATGCTTGGAGAATATTTTATGGCGGTAGAAGATATATCGAATGCGGTCAGGTCCTTTAAAAAAGCATCCCAATTGAACTGGAATGATCCTGAATATTATTTGGCGCTTGCAACGGCATATGAAGCCTTCAATGAACCGGCATCGGCTATGGAAGCGTATTTGAAAGTTATAGCATTGGATGAAAGATCAGAATTGGCAATGCAGAGATTAACGAATTTGACCAGGCATACCTACATCATGGAAGGTTGAAAGATCTTCATGATAGCTCTAAAAGCGGTACAGAAGAGATTTTTTGTATAAAATTAACATCTGATTAATAAACATGGGATATAATCGATTTTTCGGTTACCGGTCGGGTATAGAACGTACCCGTATCTTATTTTAAAAGGTTTATTGTCCCATGATAAAACAACTCTTTTCCATGAAAATGGCAGTCCTCGTACTGTTTATTTTCGGTGTGACCATCGGTGTCGCAACCTTCATAGAGAACGATTACGGCACACAAACGGCACAGGCGCTTGTGTACAAAGCGAAATGGTTTGAATTTTTCCTGGCCTATTTTGTAGCCATCCTGATCTACAATATCATCAAGTATAAAACATACAGAACGAAACCCTCAGTTTTTCTTTTTCACTTCTCTTTCCTTATCATCGCTATAGGTGCATTGATCACCCGCTATGTGGGCTATGAGGGGATTATGCATATACGGGAAGGGCAGAGCACCAATCTTATGGTCTCGAGTGAGAAAGTCCTTCAAGTCTTTGCACAGAACGGAGATACCAATGCATCTCTGGAAAAAGAGCTCTATTTCTCTTCCATGACAAAAAACCATCTTTCGGAAACATTGAAGGCAGGCGACAAGAAAGTCAAGATAGACCTTGTGAAGTATTTGCCCAATGCAAGTGAAAAAGCTGTCAAGGACCCTCATGGAAAAACGATGCTTGAAATGAAGATTTCTGCCGGAGGACAGGGGAAAATCTACTACTTTGCAAAAGGGGACAGGAAGGATTTCGGAAATTTCTATATCGCGTATGAACCGTCAGATGCAAAAACGGATAAACCTACATTCCTTATCAGCGGAGAACCGGGTGCATTGAAAGTGCATTTTCCTTTCATCCTTGAGACACTCAATATGAACACCAAAAAGCAGGCTGAACTGAGTGCCGGAGAGAACAATATGACACGAAGAGTGCTCTACCGTTTTGCAGACAATGCTGTGGTGTTGAAATCGATCCAGGAAAAGGTCATCCTTAAAAGAGTGTCAACAGGGCTGAAATCCAAAGCGGGAAAACCCGAATTCGTTCAACTGAAAGTAAGCGTGGGAGATGATAAAAGCAAGATAGAGACCTTCCGTCCGGTAAAAGGACAGACAGGCAAGATACACAAGCTGAAGCTCAACGGTGTCGACATCCGTATGAGTATGGGTGCCAAGGTCATCAAGCTTCCTTTCTCCATCAAACTGGTCGATTTCCAGCTGGAGCGTTATCCGGGTTCTATGACCCCGTCATCCTATGCCAGTGATGTCATCCTTATTGACAAAGAGGAGAATCTTACGATGCCGTACAGGATCTATATGAACCATATCCTTGACCACAGGAATTACCGCTTTTTCCAATCTTCCTATGATCCGGATGAGAAGGGAACTGTCCTTTCTGTCAATCATGATCCGGGAACACTGCCGACCTACCTCGGCTATATTCTCCTGGCATTGGGGATGATCTGGAGTCTGTTCATCCCGAACGGACGTTTTCAGAAACTCCTCAAAGGGGCACGAAAGCTGCAGCATGGTGCAATAGCGATCCTTTTTGCCGTTGCATTGTTCCTACCTCAGCATTCGCAGGCGGCTTCACCTCATGCCACGCCTGAACAGATGAAAGAAATAAGCAAGTATGATGCCAAACATGCCATCGACTTCGGAAAACTTGTCGTACAGGATCATATGGGACGTATGAAACCGATGGATACCATCGCCCATGATGTGGTTGCCAAGATCACGGGAAAAAGTTCTGTATTCGGGCTGGAACCGACACAGGTCTTTATGGGGATGGTCCTTCAGCCGGAGATCTATCAGAATATTCCTATGATCAAAATAGGGCATAAAAAGATCGCACTGGACCTTGGACTGCCTGAAGATACCAAGTATGCGAAATTTACGGATTTCTTCAGCAAAAAGGACAATAGCTACAAAATATTTGATGCCGTATCGGCTGCGAGCAGAAAGAAGCCGTTGGAAAAGACACAGTACGACAAGGAATTGATCAAAGTAGATGAACGTGTCAATGTCTCCTATATGGCCTATCAGGGTACCTTGATGCGTATTTTCCCCAAACCCAATGATGCCAACCATAAATGGTATGCCCCTATGGATGCCATGAAATCTTTCCCCCCCAAAGAAGCACAAAGAGTGAAAATGGCCATCTCTGCCTACTTCATCATGGTTGGACAGGCATTGAAGACTGGAGACTGGAAAAATGCCAGCATTGCTTTGCGGGGTATTGAAAAATACCAACAGACGTACGGAGGTGATGTACTGCCGAGCAAACGACACATAGAAATGGAAATATGGTATAACAAACTGGGGCTTTTCAGCAAACTGGTACCGGTATATCTGCTTTTGGGTATTCTTCTCCTGATCTTTGCATTCATTCATGTGGTCAATCCGAAATTTCCCATGAAGTGGATCATGCGCGGTGCCTGGACCGTACTGATCATCGCCTTTGTGCTACAGGTGTTCGGTATGGGTGTCCGATGGTATATCGCAGGCCATGCTCCATGGTCAAATGCCTATGAATCCATCATTTTCATTGCAGCTTCTACTGTGCTGGCAGGGATCATTCTGGCGCGCAGGTCACCGTTCGCTTTGGCAGGTACGGCGATCCTGGCAGGTGTGACCATGGGTGTGGCGCATATGAACTTCATCAACCCCGAGATCACCAACCTGGTACCGGTACTCAAATCCTACTGGTTGATGATACACGTGGCGACGATTATTT
>JALSTF010000189.1 GCA_026983895.1 Sulfurovum sp. | reverse complement strand
ACTAAGCAGACCGTACATGACATAGTTCTTTCTTGCACCTGACTTGAAATCAGTCAAATCTTTGTATACTTTTTCTGCACTCAAGCCGACAAGCTTTGGACCGATGATCCCTCCGCCGTTGACACCATGACAGGAAGAACATTTCTGCTTGTAGAGCGGGCTGACCTTGAATGCTGCCATATTCCCCGCTTTGTTCTTGAGTGCCTGCAGTTTTTCATCAAGCTCTTTTTTCTTCTTAGCCTGTTCCTGTGCCACTTCTTTACTGCTCATGGTCTCGACTTGCGTCTCTTCAACAACAGGCTGCATATTGTCGAGTTTGACTTTTATTTGTGTTTTCGCGATCATCTTGCTGATCTCATCTACTTTATTCACCTCTTTATCCGACTGATAGACTATGTACATTGCTCCAAGAGCTAGTACGGTTACGATCGCAGCTATGATATGTTTCATTTGTTTTTACTCCTCATCTCTAAAATTGCTTTATTGAACCTTTCGATCTCCTCCGCGATACTTTTCAGTCGCTTTTCATCAATACGCGTGACCAGATCTTTCATCAGTTCATTTTTCTTTTTTCCTGTTTTAAATGCCATGATCTGACTGTAAATGAATGTGGCATTCTTATCCAGGAGTGCCGGACCGACCACTCCGTTCGCGTAGTCATCATGACAGGCGGAACAGAGAAGGCGGTAGTCCGGGCTGAGCTGCTTGATCATCAGAGTGATCTGTACACGCTCATAGGGAGACCTGATAGCCCTGTAAGCATCCAGCTCAGTCCGAACTTTCGAGTCTTCAGCATTATGCTCACTCTCTTTCTCTTTATTGTAAGAATAATAGAACTGCCCGCTGTTCTCTTTGGAAGGCCCCTCTTTTTTGAGTGCCTTGACCGCCCCTTCTGTCACAACAATACCTTTTGCAGCAGCACTCTTTCCTTCTGCTCCGTTGTTTTTATCTTCCCCGCATCCATTTAAGAGAATCAGTGCTGCCCCTGTCAGGATAAGCGATATTTCTTTACGCATGTTTGCTTCCTTTGTTTTTTTCGTAGACATCCGCATACGTCGCATATGGCAGTATTTGCAGGACCTTGGTCGGACAAAGTTCTACACAGGCACCGCATCCGACACAGGCTTCCCGTATTTCCGGAAACAGCCCGCCTTCTTTGGAGATCATACCTATGGCTTGTTTCGGATCGGGCTCGAAAGGACAGAGATCCGCACAAAGGCTGCAGCTTTTCCCTTCTTTTTCGCTCAGCTTCACAAGAAGTTCTTTTTGCAGTTTCACTTTTTCAGGGTCACTGTTATGTACTACGACCTTCCTGTTTCTGCGTTCCTCTGCACTGATCACTTTGGTATGGTCATAAATACGCCCGATCATTTCATTGGTCACTTTTTTACCCGTCAAGGCTAGGCAGGCACTTTCATTGACAACGATCGCCATACCCATATGTACGTTTTCGATCACATTCGCTTCATGGTCCAGTGCCCCCGTCGGACAGGCCAGTACACAAGGGAAAGCTTCACAAAGGTAACAGCCTCTCTCAAGCGGAGAGATATAGGCCGTTCCTACCCCCGCTTTCCCGTCAATATCTTCAAGTTTGATAGCATCATAGGGGCAGACCTGCAGGCACTGTCCGCACTTGATGCACATACTGAGGTATTGTTCTTCCGGTACTGCACCCGGCGGACGCAGTCTTCCTTTTTGCATCTTGAAATCTTTTGCCGCCCAAATACCGCCTGCTGCTGCAATACCAAGCACGCCGAGTCCGGCAGCCTGCTTCATGAACTGTCGTCTTTTTTTCTCTTCCATTTAAACCCGTCCTTCATACATTTTGGGATGCTTGTCACTCAAAAGCAGTACCGGTTCCGAGAACGGAGCCAGTTTTGCCAAAAAATTCAATATAGAGATCACCGGTGACCCGTAAAAGAATTTTACATTGGGATTGAGTAGCCAGACTTTGTCCGCATAGGCATAATAATTATACGGTCCGTCACCGATACCGTCACCATTCCTGTCAAATCCTTCATAGTCGTCCCAGTAATTTCCGTCAAAAACATTCTCGGTGACTCTTGCATTATAGGAATCATTGATCACATTTTCAATATTACCCTTGAAAATGTTTCCAACAAATCTGTTATGCAGGCTCAAAGAGTGAAAATGTATCCCTTCACTGTTATAAATGATGCGATTGCCTTCTATGATATTTTCTGTATCCGGTTCATACGGAGAGCGGTCAATGAACAGGCCCCGTGCACAATAGATGATCGTATTGTCTTTGAGCACGAAATTGCTTGCATCCTTCATACCGATACCCAGGCCTGTCGTCCCCAGCGAATTCTCTATAAGATTTCCCGTGGCCACGGTATCCTGGGAATACATAAAGAAAATGCCTACCGAATTATGCTTATAGACATTGTCTTTAACGATATTCTTTCCCGTGTACATGAAGTGCAGAGAATAGCGGCCGTATTCTCCTCTGTTCTTTTCAATCAAATTCCCATGCGAATACCAGACGACAAAGTCACGCGACTTATACAGATGATTGTGACTCAAATGGTTATCGTTACTGTACCAGAGGCGCACCCCGTCTCCCCGCAGTCCAAGTGCAAAGGGTTTGGACTCGATATAATTCCCGTTGATCTCCGTATGTGTGACCTGGGCCATATCAATACCGAAAAGGCAGTCAATGATCTTGCAGTTTTCAATACTGCATTGCTCTACTTTTTGCAATGCCACACCTGCATCCACCCTTTCATGCTCTTCTCCGCTGTGCCGAATGGTCAGATTCTTCAATGTAACACGGGAACTTTTTATGATGACCACTGTCCCGTTCCCATCGCCTTCAATGACCGCCTTTTGGTCTTTTCCGTCAATAATCAGCGGTTTATCAATGATGATATTGCCATGATAGACACCCGCAGGCAGTTCCAGTCTTGATCCCGGTTTTGCATTGTCAATAGCCTCCTGCAGTATATTGTTCGCCCATAAAAAATGCGACACAATTATGAATGAGGCTATGATCTTTTGTACCATGTTATGCTGCTTGTCTGCTTTTTTGATATTTGCGTTTTGCCGCAAGTGCCAAAATACTCAACACACTCATCGCTACCAAAAGCCAAAAGCCCAGCGTCGGATAGGAATGTGTCGTGAACTGTGCCACTTTTCCATCCCCGAATACCGTAGGCGTGAACGGTTTGATCTTGAACGCTCCCCAGTCATGCATATGGTGCCCGAACCAGTAGAGCCAGTACGAATAGAAACCGATAAATACTACCGGCAACGCAACAGGGATCAGCATCAGAAGATTCCATATACGGCTGTTATAGATCATGAACATTGCCATGATCCATGCCACAAAGATCAAGGCATACGGTGCAAGCATACGAAGATACGGAGCCCCTCTCTCCATCGGATCCATACCGATATAGTGGTTGATCGTGTTCATCTCATGCACATCACCCGAGAAACCGTCAAAGTGGTAAAAAACCGGGATCCCTTCGGGAAAGGCGTCTTTTGGATAATTGGGTGCTTCAAGCGACACATACCAGATCGGCGCAGTCACGACATTCAGCTCCATATCATCTGCTATCATCTTTTTGAGATCGTTTGCATCCTCTTTGGGAATATTCGGTGACACGTAACGTCCCTTCTGATAATAATCCCAGGTCTTGACCGTCAGATCGGAGAGCTGATCCCCTTTCCCCTGACGTCCCAT
Source organism: Sulfurovum sp. (assembly GCA_026983895.1). Classification (GTDB taxonomy): domain Bacteria; phylum Campylobacterota; class Campylobacteria; order Campylobacterales; family Sulfurovaceae; genus Sulfurovum. Next base: position 5,717 of record JALSTF010000189.1, on the reverse strand, counting down.
CTCTACGACATTATGTGTGAATACCGCCGGAATGACGAACCAGTAAAGCAGTATGCCCAATGCCAGCAGTGTAAATATTCTAGCTTTTGCCAAAGAACTCATATGTATCCTTTCTTTCATAGATATACCAAAAAACTCAAATAATTTGAGTTCTTTGAGATAGCCAAGTGACTTATACGGTTTATTTTACCCCATTCTCCCATGAAGATACTTGATATCTATCAAGTTAGATTATATTTTCGATAAATAAGAAGGATTTATACTATATCATAAAGGGCAGGAACGCCCTTTATGTACTGCAGATTCTAGAAGAGATTCGCGTTCTCGTCGATCCACTTGAGATATTCGATGATATCTTTCGTTTGTTCTTTTGTCATACCCTGGTTAGGCATGCGGAGGTTAAAGTAGTTGACCATTGACTTGATATAGTCATTGTCATACATACTTTCAGGATGCATGATCCACTGGGTTACCCATTTTTCCGCATTTTCATGTCGTTGGAGTACCCCTGTCAAGTCTGGCCCGGAACTTACTTTTCCAATAACGTGACATCCGTTACAACCACCTTCAAGATAAGCAGCTTCACCACGCTTGGCCGCCGGACTCATAGGCTTGGCGACTTTCTTGACAAGCAGGTCTTTCGCCCGGATACCAACATCAGCCGTTTTGACCATATACTGCCAGATCATGTTCTCGAAGAGGATCGCTTTGTCAAGATTACCGGCTTTCACCGCTTCATCAGCTTTCTTCTTCTGCTCAGCGATCTTACCATACTGGTCGAGGGCATCTTCTACCAGTGCTTTAATGGTAGGATATTTCTCATAATGGTTCTCTTTAAGGAACTTCACCACACTCTGGATAACTTTGTCTGTTGCATCATTCACGGCTACAGTCTGGTCATACTCTTTCTTGAGCTGCTCAGGACTCATGGCTGCCATTTTGAGTTTCTTCGCTGCCGTATACTTCTTGTTCGGGTCTTTGACCAGCAGGTAACCCATCATTTCAAGGTGCAGTGCAGAACAGAATTCTGTACAGTAGTACGGGAAGACACCTTCACGATCCGCTTTGAATGTTACAGCTACTGTTTTCCCCGGTTCAAGAGAGGTATGTACATTGTACTGGTCAACCGTAAATCCGTGTGTTTCATCTTCCGCTCTTTCGAGGTTCGTCAGGTAGAAAGTGACGGTATCGCCTTTATTGACCGTGACATGCTCAGGGTTGATGTGTGATCTGACCACCGTTCCATACACATAGACATGGTTGCCTTTTCTTACGATCTTCTCCTGGCCTGCAAGTGTTTTACCTTCATGTACTTTACCGGTAAAGGCATTGGTACCCATTTTGTAACGTACTTCCGTATTGAGTTTGCTCGCTCTGATCGCTACAGCCTGGTGTGGTTCTCCCAGAGGTACCGGCATATCGTAAAGCAGCTGCATTTTCTTGCCGCGGATATCGATCAACTGGTGGTTCTGCGGATGCAGCGGCCCGATCTCGTTGAATCTGTCGATCGCAAGTTTGTTCAATGCAATAATGTAATCACCCTGAGGATCTTCCGTTTTACCTTCCATTCCGCAAAGGTGCCCGATATTGTAGTTGACATTCTGTCTGTCTTCTACTTTACAGGTCTGGTAGTTCCACTTGACAACCTGGCTGTCAACATAAAGGGAAGTATAGATCTCGCCTTTGTCTTTCCAGTTCTTACCATATTGGTTATGTAATGGCCCAAGGCCCAACTCTGCCTGGCAATGCATGGTTTTCTTCAAGTCAAGGATAGGGATACCATACGGATCTTTACCTACATAGGCCTTATTCTTGATCGCTTCCTGGATCTTGGCAAAATCATACACGGTCGCATGCGTATCAAGTTTTCCGCACACTACGATAAATTTACCGTCTGGTGATACATCCACACCATGTGGGGATTTTGGTTCAGGAATAAGGAAAAGCGCATCGTTTTTCACGGCTACATCGATGGGTATCACTCTTGTTCCATTGATCATTTTTACATTTTTCGGATCTTTGGCAAGCTCTGCCAGTTTTTTCCAGTTGTAGACATGCAGGAAGTCAGTGTCATTTCTTGAACAGCCTGCTTCAAATGGAGGGAGACCTTTTTCTATACCACCGGTATACATTTCTGAGTTGAACGAGTTGGTGAATCCCCAGCCGTAACTTGCTTCTTTACCTGCATCGGAAAGATCCTGCATGTAGGGAGGCATTTCAATCGTAAATGATTTGTCCGGCTGAATACGTCCAATTTTAGGATCGAATTTCCAAACGGTTACACCGCCACGGTATGTTTCTTTATACTCTTCGATCGGGTGGTAGTTGTTGTCAAGCGGTGCGCCGTACTGGCACGCTTCGAGGATATACTCTGAATTCGGTGTAAAGAACGCCCCGCCATGGTCTGATTTGAACACAGGGTTCACGACTATCTGCTTGGTCACGAAGTCTTTCAGGTCAATGACCGCCAGTCTTGGGTTGGCTTTATCGTTGATGACCAGCCATTTACCGTCATATTTACCATCTTTTTCAGACAGTGCCGGGTGGTGTGTATCACCCCACGTAATCTTCTTTCCTCTGATATTACCTTCGGCCAGGACTTTTTTGGTATCATCGTCATACCCCCATCCCTGCCAAGGTTCCGGCGTAAATACACCGATATATTTGAGAATTCTCATAGACGGTACGCCGTAGACCATGATCTGTCCCGACTGTCCGCCTGAACTGAAGACGATATATTTGTCACGTCCGCCGCTTGGGGTATAGGTCTTTGCCGCTGCGAGCAGGTCTGCCTGCGTAAGCCCTCTTTCTTTCATCACTTTATCCAAAGCTCCGGAACCGAAAAGTGTCGTAACACTCAATGCGGAACCAAGAACAAGCGATGCAAATTTGCTTAACTTGTAGCTCATTTTTTCCTCCTAAAGATTTTAGTCAATAATACACGTGTATTATTGCCCATGCATCGATTATATCTTATTTTTATCATAAATTATGTTGATTTGCATCAAGGTTTTAACACTAATTTAACACTTTATAAATGATGAAAGAAGAAATATTTTACATCATAGCAGAGAGAAAGTATGGCTTCGCCGCAAAAACGGCGATTTTTAAACTTTAGAGCATCTTTAGAATTTATATCTAAGATTTGTATACACATATCGTCCGGGTTCATTCATGAGCATAGCAAAACCTCCGCCGGAGACCAGGGTCAGGTCCTGATAGGTATTGGTCACGGCATAGGTCTTGTCAAACAGGTTGTCGATGCCTACAGTGATCTCGAAATGGTTGGCAAATGTCTTGGTAGCCTTGAGATTGACTATGCCATAACCGGGAAGTTCCTGTTCACCATTTTCATAATCCACCTCTTTCCATCTGCTGGCTGCTACGAGTTCTGCACGCATATTCAGTGTTTCATCATAGTCATAATTCAGGGCCGCTGTCACTTTGAACGGAGGGATCTCCGGCATATCGGTACCCACCTGCCCCCTCAAAGGATGGTCTTTCTCGCCTTTCTGATAAGAGAGTGCCGTATCCACATAAAGTGATTCCGTAACAATATAGGTTCCGCTCAATTCAAAGCCATAGAGTGTTGCATCGACATTTTCAAACCTGCGTATCAATGTGTCGGCATTGTAAAAAATAAAGTCCCCCAGCCAGCTATAGAAAAGTTTTCCTTTGATCGTTATATCTTCAAACTGTTTTTCTGCTCCCAGGTCGATCTCTGTATTGGTCACCTGATCAAGATCCGGTGTCCCTATCAGCTTGCCTTTTTTCTGAAAATAGAGTTCACGGGCATCCGGTACTCTGGAAGAGCGCCCCACCCCACCATATATTTTTGTATTTTCATCACTGTGATACGTAAGCAGGGCATAGCCATTGAGGGCATTATAATCATTCTTTGGCAAGGCACTATCAGGAGACACGGAGGTGTCATCATAACGAAGACCGAATTCCGCATCGAGTTTTTCAAAACGGATCTTGTCTTTTGCGAAGAAGGCGATATTTTTGGTATCGGCATCAGGGATACTCACCCCCTTATACACATCATTTTTCCCATAATAGTCACCATCCCAGTTTCGCAGGGAATAATCCAGCCCCATGGTCACTTCATGATTTTCAAGGTCGAAACTGTTCTTTATCGTCGCTCCCCGGGTATCGGTCGTCAGCCAGTTTTTCATCGGCATCTTTTTCCCCGACATTCTATACTGGTTCGACATAGGATGGTCCACATCCGATTTGTATACCTGAATATCCAGTACTTTGGAGTATGTCCCAAGGTTTTTGATCGAATATTTTGCATTATAGATGTTGGAATCGTCATAGAGTGCATCCATCGGTGTACTGGGATAAAGTACATCATCGCTTCGGTTTCCCGTATAGCCCAGCTGCAACTGCTGGTTATCTGTAATGTCCCAAAAGAGTTTTGCCATGACGGTCTTTTTGGTAAAAGCATCCATATCACTGTATTGAGGCTGATAGGCCTGTGATCTCAATACTTTGTCATGCACGGGATTTCCATTGAGGTTGTCTGAAATGTACCGGTTGACCTGCTGGGAAAAATCATCACCGTTCCCATCTTTATACTGTCCGCCATTCTCGGCCGATGCACTTAGAAGGAATCGTACATTCTCCGTACCGCCGCTGGCCATTGCCGAAATCTTTTTATAATTCCAGCTGCCGAAATTAAGGTTAAGGTCACCTTTCACCTCTTGTGTCGGTTTCCTTGTCTTTATTTTCACGTCAGCACTCAATGCACCGAAACTCTCTACATCATAGGGCCCTTCATCAATCGTAATATAGTCGATATTGTTTGCCAACACATGCGAGACCGGAGGGTCCATTCTGTTAGGGCAGGCACCGTATATCTTGGCACCGTCTATTGTGACATTGATATTGTCTTTTTTCTGCCCTCTGACAATAATATCATTGGCGATGCCGCTCCTTCGTACAAGAGTAACACTGGGAGACTGCTTCATCAATGCCTCTGCCACATCCGCTGATTTGATATCTTCCCCGCTGACATCCTGGATCCTTTCAGTATCGACCTTTGCTTCCACATCGATGGTCCCCAGTTGGGCTTCTGCCGCATACAGCGACGCGGCACATACCAGTGAGAGATAGATTCCCTTCTTCATTGTAACGCCTCCAAAATTGTTTTGGAGAAGTATGACATGACAGTGTTAATTATCTGTTAAGTGTATCAGTCGTTACCGCAGCTGGTAACGAAGCGTCAAATTGACCGTAGCAGGGAGAGACATTGGTGCATGTTTCGTACTGATGGGAAACGCTTTTCTGACAGCACTTTTTGCAGAAGCATGAAAAACTTTGGGGCCGCTGACCCGGATACTGCCGACATTTCCATTGCGGAGAATAGTGAAATGTACTTTGACAGCCCCCTGCATCCCGCGCCTTCTGGCGATACGCGGATAGCTTTTGTTCCGGTTGATACGCTGTCTGACCATCGCCAGAAAATGGTTCTTTTCTGCCACATTGACATGGCCGCTTCCCCGATGCTTTACCCCTCGGCTTGTTGCCACAGCAGAACGGGTCTTGCTTTTTTTCTTTTTGACTTTTTTCTTTTTGGCCTTCTTTTTTTTATGTTTGACTTTTTTCTTTGGCGGTGTCTTTTTGACAACAGGAAGCGGTACGGCCTTTGGTTTGGCAGGTTCAGGCAGTAGTTCTTCAACCACAGGTTCTTCTTTGACAATCGATGCCGG
>JALSTF010000188.1 GCA_026983895.1 Sulfurovum sp. | reverse complement strand
CATGCCGTCTTTTGACAGTATGCTTTTTGCCATAGGCTTGACCTTTTTTGCCTATCAGGGATTCAGTGTCATCACCAATACGGTAGAAGATATGACCGATCCCAGACGGACGATGCTTAAAGCAATGGTCATTACGATCCTTTTTGTAGGGATCTTGTATATCTTGACGAGTGTCGCCGTGCTTGGCAATCTGCCTCTTTCCGAAGTGATCAAGACGAAAGACTATGCCTTGGCGCAGGCAGCTGAACCCATCTTTGGCCCCATAGGCTTCAAGATCATGGCGGCAACAGCACTGCTCGCCACCGCATCGGCTATCAATGCGACGCTCTATGCCGCTACGGAGATCGGCTATACGCTTGCCAAAGACGGTGACCTGCCCAAAGCCTACACCTACAACATTCACCGCTCCTATGAAGGGCTGGTGATCAGCGGCCTGCTGATCGTCCCGATGATCCTCTTCATGAACCTGGCAGAAGTGACGACAGTCGCGGCACTGGTCGTACTCATCATTCAGGGCTTGACCCATGTGGGGCATTTGCTGCGCATCAAAGAGACAGGAGCCAATTTCTATGTGGTCCTTGGCGCAGCACTGGGTATGTTCGCGATCGCAGGATTGACCCTCTACTATACCGGTACCACGACCATGCCGCATATCGGCCTCTATATCCTCAGTGCTTTCCTGCTTGCATTTGGTGTGGAGATCGTTCTGCGTATGGTGACAAAAAGGGTGATCCATGGACAGACAGACAACAGGCTTTTGGCAAAACTGGAACACAGTGTGGAAAAAAGATTCAAAAATATTTTGGGAGAATAAAAAATGGAAGAAGAAAAAAAAGTGATTATTAGCGGAATTGACATACCTTTTATGGATTTAGTGGTATTATTAATAAAGTTGGCATTGGCAGCGATACCGGCACTCATTGTGATATTTGCTTTTTTCTCACTGATGTCTGCGGTTTTTGGCGGAATGTTCAATTTATTCATGTTTAGAATGTAAAGGAAACAGTCATGAAAAATGCGATGAAAGCAATTGTCTTCGGTTTCGGGGAAATACTCAACTGGAATACGATGCTCTATGCCCTGATCAGCGGTTTTCTCATTACCGCTTTGTGGGTAGGGATAGGGTTTTATTTTTGGGATAGTATTGTTTCCATAAGCAGCCGTATACTGGAGCTTGTTCCTTTTTCAATGGTACGTTCCAACGGGGCATGGATGCTCTCGACCTTTCTCTGGCTTCAAGTGGTCCTGCTTACTTTTGCACTGATCTTTGCCTTTTTTGGCAATATCATTCTCAGAAGTGTCTCAAAAGAGAAATACACTTCATTCTCTCTTATCGTAGCAGGTGCGAGTGCAGTCGGATGGGCGATCGTATGGTATTTCAAAGGCAACTATATCTACCATCAGTTCCTCAAGCTTCTTACCTGGCTTCCCTTTGAGACCATTGAAAAAGGAGTGGCATTCCTTATCGGTTTCTATCTGGTCTATAATGCGATTATCGTGACACTGCTTTTTGTTGCGAGCATCTTCAGTGAACCTCTCATCGTTTCCGTGGAAGAGAGGCATTTCAAAGAAGACAAAGTGGTCCGCGACCATCAATTCAGAAGCATAGGATATACCATCAGGGACAGTTTGATCTTTCTTCTCGTTTCCCTCATTGCCCTGCCGCTTCTTTTTGTTCCCGTACTCAATATTATCGTGATGATCGCACTCTGGATCTGGCTGATCAAAGATACGCTCACTTACGATGCCGCTGTCCTGAATTATGAGAATGTAGACAAAGAGGAGTTGAAAGGGCATAAAGGTGCTTTATGGTTCATCAGCCTTGTTACGGCACTTTTCAACTTTATACCTGTGCTTAACCTTTTCGGACCTTACTTCGGTGAGATTACGATGTTCCATTACCTTAAGAGTGTTCAGAAACAGTAATGGGGGAATACTACCTTCATCTGCTGATCTTTGTAGCACTTGCGGGATCAGCTATTTTATTTTTCTGGCTCTTTAGTGCCTATAAAAAAAAGAAAC
>JALSTF010000187.1 GCA_026983895.1 Sulfurovum sp. | reverse complement strand
CGGTATTTCCGGTATTACGCCTATCAAAGGCATCGCAGTACCCTTCCTGAGTTACGGGGGGTCACACATTATAGCATCCTGTGTTGCTATAGGCATGGTATTGATGATCTCGAAAAGGGTCCCGAGGGACCATGACGGGAAAATGTTATAAAAAGGAAAAATAAAATGAGTATAGTCATGACAGGCGGAGGAACCGGCGGGCATCTTGCCATTATCAAGGCGGTCAAAGAACAGCTCAAAGGTGAAACACTGATCTATATTGGTTCAACGACAGGACAGGACCGGCAGTGGTTCGAGGATGATAAAGATTTCGCGCATACCTATTTTTTTGAGACGCGCGGCGTGGTCAATCAGAGGGGCCTGGGAAAATTCAAATCGCTCTGGATGATGCTTTGGGCTATGGTGCAGGCACGGAAACTGCTGAAAAAACATCAGGCCAAAGTAGTTTTCTCGGTAGGCGGATTCTCGGCTGCCGCTACAGCCTTTGCTGCCAAGTCGGCAGGAGTACCGCTGGTCATTCATGAACAGAATGCTGCGCTGGGTTCTTTAAATAAACTGCTCAGGCCCTATGCGGCAGCTTTCATCAGCTCCTACCTTGACGAAAGCCCCATCAAAGCCTACCCGATCAAAGAAGTTTTTTTCGAGAATGCGCGTATACGTAAACGTGTGAAGACCATCATCTTCCTTGGCGGATCACAGGGAGCCAAAGCCATCAATACACTTGCACTCGAGATCGCACCTGAACTGAAGAAAAGAGGTATCAGGATCATCCATCAGGCCGGAGAGAAGAATATCGATGAGGTCCGTCAGGCATATGAGGAAGCGGGGATAGAGGCGGAGGTCTTTGGGTTTACAACAAAACTCGCGGACTCTATGAAGGAGGCTGACCTTGCCGTTGCACGCGCAGGAGCGTCCACGCTCTGGGAGCTTTCGGCCACGGCACTTCCGACACTGTTCATTCCCTATCCGTATGCGGCAAGCGATCATCAGTACTACAATGCCCTCTTTCTTGTTGAAAAAGATCTGGCATGGATCATGCGGGAAGAAGAGATCGATACCTCAAAAGTACTTTCCCTTCTGGATGAAGACCTGGAAAACAAGAGCCGGGGGCTGATGGAGGCTGTAGAGAAGGATGGAAGCAGGCAGATCGCAACTTTGTTAAGAGACTATGCAAAAATCTGATATAATATGTTCAATATAATGAATATTGGAGGAAATACTATGAAAAGATCATTGGCAGCATTTATTACTTTGGCGGCATTGGCATCAAACCTGTACGGGTACTCACAGGAAGAGAGGATCAAGGATATGCACACGATGGCACAGGCGCTTGCAAATGTACAGAAAGGGATTCTCTATAACAACCGACAGTTGGTACATGACGGTGTTGAAAGTTTGAAAAAAGCTTCCAAAAATATTCAGATCGCTCCCAAAAGTGATATGGATTACAGCAGTACCTTCGCTAAAAGCCAGGCGGAGAATATCTTTAGATATGCGGCCAAGGTCGGTACGAGTATGGATGAAGGCAAAAAACACGCAGCACTGACAAACTATACGAAAGTACTCAATCAGTGCGTCTCCTGCCACAACAAGATCAGAAAGTGGCAGAACCAATAGTTTTTCAGGCTTCTCACAAATATAACACGATTTAGTGTCATACTGTGATACATATTGGAGCGAGAAAAAGGAGGATATGATGAAAAAGAAGATTGGATGGCTGATCGCCGGATTTACTGTACTGGTATTGAACGGATGCGGTAACAGTACAGATGTTTATGTCGATCCGGGGCCGGAGCTTGTTTCCTTGTTTTTGGTGGATGATCTGGGTGTAGGTGTAGAGTATGTTCCCTATACCTGTGTAGATTCCTATAATGAAGTGGTGGTGGATGATGTAACCAACATAAACGGAGAATTTACATTTGCCGTGGGTGACCGCTGTACTTTCGACCTGTATGGTTTCGCCGGAGATGTTCTCAATCCGCTGTATATTGCAGATATCGATGGCTTCGGAAAAGATGATATCCCTTATTCC
>JALSTF010000186.1 GCA_026983895.1 Sulfurovum sp. | reverse complement strand
TATAATGATATCCGTATCCTCCCCTGCCAGTCTATCTATATCGTCTGTTATCTGCAAAATAGAAATGAACGATACATCACAAGTGATAACCTCAAAACTCTCATCGTTTTGATAGTCTCGTATATCTGTCTCTTCATGCAGAGACAACTTCACATTCTCCCTCAGTGAGATATGCAACTGGTCAGAACCCACATCCACACAGTCGAGTGCTGCCGCTCCATTTTCCAATACTATCTGAGCAAACCCGCCTGTACTGGAACCTATGTCCAGAGCCCTCTTGCCCTTCATATCTACAGGGTGTTCAGCCAAGAAGTTTTCCAGCTTACGCGCCGCACGGCTCACATAAAACTTGGAGTCTTCCACCGCTACCACTGTATTTTCATCTATCTTTGCAGAAGGCTTTCCCTTCTTTCCATCTACGGTTACAAGCCCCGCCTTAATAGCATCATTCGCACGGTTGCGGCTCTCAAAGTAACCCTCGTCTACCAGGTATTTGTCCAGTCTCATTAAAATCCATTCACTAAAAAATCTAAAGCATCTACTATTTCAGTACGCTTTTGTTCAAGATTTATTACATAATCACTTAAAAACCCAACAGGAATACCTGCTATATCCATGGTTGACATATAGAGTCTTTCGCCTCGTATATCAAATGTTGGGTTCACATGTTTAGCTGTATGACTGTCATTGCACAAAGGCACGACTACTCTTAGCTGAGAAATCGTATTGATCTCATGGGTAATATCTAACAAATAGGGAAATATATATCTGTTTTCCCTATTGTTTCTATATACATCGAACTGTGCCACTAAAATCTCCTGATTCCATCAGAAAAGCAACCATGTTTTTCTATACGCTCATTTTGTTTCTCTATAGCCTCACGGTTCTCTTCCAGCCACTGTTGTTCTTCTCTTTTTCTGACCACTTCAGCCAAATAGGCTTCAAAATTTTTAGAGATATTGATTTTATAGCTTTTTGCTTTTTGAAGCAGGTCAGAGTTTATCGTGACATTGGTTGCTTTTTTGATTGCATTTTCATTATAGATAACTGACATGTGTATCCTTTATATATATTTACTATGTGTATTATAGCATACTTCTCATCTCATCCTCCGTCAAAACAGCAACCCCAAGTTTCACAGCTTTATCATACTTCGACCCGGCATCTTCGCCATAAATGACGAAATCGGTCTTTTTGCTGACGGACCCGCTTACTTTGGCACCAAGGTTTTCAAGCATCTCTTTGATCTTTCCTCTGCTTTCGCTCATGGTCCCTGTCAGAACCACAGTTTTTCCTTTGAAAGGGTTCTCTCTGGCTTCTCTCTTCTCCTCGACCGCGGGCTGTACCGCTTCAAAGAGTTTCAGCACTTTTTCACGGTTGACCCGCATGAACTCCAGCAGCGAATTCGCCATTTCTTCGCCGATACCGTCTATGGCAATGATTTGATCGAAGGTCGCGTCCACAATGCCAAGCCCGAACTCCAGTGCCAGTGCCTTGCTTGCCACTTCACCGATATGCTCGATGCCCATGGCATTGATCAGACGATGCAGCGGTGCACCTTTCGTCGCTTCAATGGCTTGGAGCAGATTATTGATCTTCTTCTCCTTGAATCCTTCAAGGTCTTCCAAATCTTCATATTTCAGACGGTAAAGGTCAAGGATGTCGTATATCTTCCCCTCTTTGACCAGCTGTTCTACGATCTTGCTTCCCAGCCCATCAATATCCATACACCCTTTTTTGGCAAAATGGATGATGGCATTGACCACCCTGTCCGGACAATCCAGGTTCTGACACTTGATCAAGGCACCCTCATCCAAGAGTTCGGAGCCGCAGGTCGGACAGTGGGTCGGCCGTTTTACCGGTATTTCACTGCCTGTACGCCTGTCGGTCAGCACTTTGATGATCTTGGGGATCACATCGCCGCTTCGGATGATGATCACATGGTCGCCGATGCGAATGTCTTTGCGCTCTATCTCATCGAAGTTGTGCAGGGTAGCGCGGCTGACCACTGCCCCTTCGATATTCACCGGTTCTATCTCCGCTACGGGAGTG
>JALSTF010000185.1 GCA_026983895.1 Sulfurovum sp. | reverse complement strand
TCCGAATGTGACGATCTATCATGGTACACAGATAGGTGCAGGCTGTATCGTACACAGCGGAACGGTCATTGGAAGTGACGGTTACGGGTTCGCCCATACGAAAACAGGCGAGCATGTCAAGATCTATCAGAACGGCAATGTGGTCATCGAAGAGGATGTGGAGATCGGTGCGAACTGTACCATTGACAGAGCGGTATTTGGCACAACCTATGTAAGAAAAGGTACCAAAATAGACAACCTTATCCAGATCGCACATAACTGTGATGTAGGGGAACATTGTCTCTTTGCATCGCAGGTAGGACTCTCCGGTTCAACGACACTGGGGAGAAATGTGATCATGGGAGGGCAGAGTGCCACGACAGGGCATTTGAAGATAGGTGACTTTTCTACACTGGCAGGCAGAGCGGTCGCAACGAAGAATCTGGAGGGAGGAAAAACCTATGCCGGTTTCCCTATTATGGAACATCGTCTGTGGCTGAAGCTTCAGGCAAAGATATCGGGTTTGCTTAAAAGCAAAAAATAGTTAACCTTTTGTGATATAATGTTTTCAAACAAATACATTAAGGAGTTATTATGAGCGGAACAGTGACAGCAATTGACGAGTTGGCTTTAAGCGGAACAAAGGATGGAAAGATCACCATCACGACTATTTCAGAGCCGTATGGCAAAGGAAGCGAAAGTGTTGCGAGTATAGGCATATCTCTTCAGGCAGGTGCCGGAGAGCCGGATTGGAAAGTGCATATTCCCAAGGCAAATATCGATGCAGTGATCGCCGCACTTCAAAAAGCCAAAGAGACACTCTGAAAAGTGTCTTTTGGCGGTAATGCCTACGCTTCCTCTTCGGCCTTCATCTTTTTGTAGGTTTGAAGGGCAGCGTTCATGGCATCCCTGTCAGGGACTTTACGTCCGGCGATATATCCGACGATCTTTCCATTCTCATCAAATTTGGGCTTGATCCATACGACGACAAGGTAATATTTGCCTTCATTGGTCATATTCTTGACCAGGCCTTCCCAGTAGTTCCCGCCTTTGATCGTTTCCCACATGCCGGCAAAGGCAGCTTTGGGCATATCAGGATGCCGGTTGATGCTGTGCGGAGAGCCGATGAGTTCTTCTTTTGAGTATCCGGTCAATTCCCGAAATTTACGGTTGGCATAGGTAATGACCCCTGCCGTATCGGTCTCTGTGATCATAACACCCCCGTCAAAAGGTACTTCTTCCTCAACAGGGTCCGGTTTGGTAATTGTTTTGCCTGTAATACTGTTTTTGATTGTTTTGCCCATCTCTTATGTTACCCTATACTTTATTTTGTGAATGATTATAACATGTTTCTCTGAGAGAATCTTGGAAAAATAACAAAAATTGACTTTAACGATACTTCGATACAATTGCACAATAGTAAAGAGGGAAAGATTTCCCGGAAAAGGAACAATGTGTCTGTAGCACAAACGATCAAAAATCTTTTAAAAGAACGCATACTCGTCATAGACGGTGCCATGGGTACGCAGATACAGGATCTCGATGTTCCCAAAGAAGCCTGGATCGATGACAAAGGGAATGATCAGGAGGGGTGTAATGAACTCCTCAACGATACTGCACCCGAGCTGATAGGGCGTATACACAAACGTTATGCCATGGCAGGAGCGGATCTTATCAAGACCAATACCTTCGGGACTATGCCCTGGGTGCTTGACGAATACCAGATGGGAGAACGTGCCTATGAACTCTCCCAAAAAGGGGCGCGTCTCGTCAAAGAGATCTGTGAGGAGTACGGTACGGAAGATGCCCCGAAATTCGTATTGGGTTCTATCGGTCCGGGGACCAAACTGCCCTCGTTGGGACATATTCACTACGATGAGATGTATGCCGGATACAAGATTGTCGCCGAAGGCTTGATCGACGGCGGATGCGATATCTTTCTGCTTGAGACCTGCCAGGATCCGCTGCAGATCAAAGCGGCCCTGCATGCCTGTCAGGATGCCAATCGTGACAAAGGTACCGATCTTCCCATTATGGTTTCGGTCACTATCGAGCTGAGCGGTTCGATGCTCATCGGT
>JALSTF010000184.1 GCA_026983895.1 Sulfurovum sp. | reverse complement strand
GTCGATGTGGTCAACCCGCAGATAGGGGAGAGCATTTATGACCCGGCTGTGGGGTCCTGCGGGTTTCTTATAGAAGCGTATAATCATATACGCTATGAAGATGTCAAAGCAAACAAACAAAGAGAGCTCTCGACCGATCAGCTGAAGTTTCTGAATGAAGAGACCTTTTACGGGAACGAAAAGACACCACTGAGTTATGTGATGGGTGTGATGAATATGATACTCCACGGCATCGAGTCGCCGAACATTTCCAAGACCAACACGCTCACCAAAGACATCCGCGGACTGGAGGAGAAGGACCGTTACGACTGCATCTTGGCAAACCCGCCTTTTGGCGGCAAGGAAAAGGAGCAGATACAGCAGAACTTCCCCATCAAGTCCAACGCTACGGAGCTTCTCTTTTTGCAGCATATGATGAATAACCTGAAGCTCAACGGCAGATGCGGGGTGGTCATCCCCGAAGGTGTGCTGTTCCAAACCAACAAGGCATTTCAAGCAGTAAAAAAAGAGCTTCTGGAGCGCTTCAATGTCCATACCATCCTCAGCCTGCCCGCGGGGACATTTCTCCCGTACTCCGGGGTCAAGACCAATGTGGTGTTTTTTGACCGCAAGGGGAGCACTTCGGAGATCTATTATTATGAGGTGAATCCTCCGTATAAACTGACCAAGAACAAGCCGATACAGTATGAACATTTCAAGGAGTTTTTGGAAAGTTGGCAGGAACGGAAGCTCAGCGAGAGCGCCTGGGTCGTCAAGGTCAATGACATCGTTGACTACGATATATCGGCGAAGAACCCCAACAATGTCGAGGTGGTGGAGCATAAGGCACCGTTGGAATTGGTGCGCAGCATTAAAGAAAACAACAAAGCCATAGATGATATAATGAATGAAATTGAAATGATACTGAATGAGAAGGAGATAAGCTAATGCAGTTAACGATCGATGTAAAAGAGAGTGCGCTCGACAAGATTATGTATCTTCTGGAGCATTTGGAAAATGATGTGAAAATCATTAGCCAAACACCAAGCAGTGGTTTGGATATTGAAGTAGTTGAGGAAAGTGATCCTGACTTTAAGTATATTGCAAGAGGCAGAGAAGAGAGGAAAAGTCATCCTGAGAATTATCTTTCAGAAGATGAAATAGACTGGGATTAGTATGTATAAGATCATATACAAAAAATCTGTTGTCAAGTTTATTAAAAAAAGAGTTCCCAGAGAAAAAGAGAGGATTCTTCAAAAATTTGAAGCGTTGAAAATGAATCCTTATCCGGATAGCGAAAAGTTGGATATAAAAAAACTTCAAGGGAAAAGTGGATTTAGACTCAGGCTGGGGGCTTATCGGTTTTTATATGATGTTGTTGATGATGAACTCATTATCTATATGGAAGAAGCGGATAATAGGGGAGATATTTATTGAGTGAGTTGTACAGTAACTGTAGGGTGTTGTGCCCTCACAACACCAATCATTTAGATATGAGGGATTGTGATGCCTGTAAATTTTGATATGCAGATCTTCTGTAGGGTGGGTTTACCCACCACAAACCACAATGGCAATAGATGGTGGATAAATCCACCCTACGATCAAGGGCACATCCCCATGGAGACCGTGGAACGAGGGGCTTGAGATGAGTGAGTTGTATGAACTTTCTGAGGGGTGGGAGTGGAAAAAGTTAAATGATAAAAAAGTTTGTGAACTTATTATGGGACAGTCTCCTAAATCAGATACGTATAATAGCGATGGAAAAGGTATGCCCTTTTTTCAAGGCAAAACAGAATTTGGGGATAGATATCCAACTGTATCAAAATATTGTACTGCTCCAAAAAAAATAGCACAAATTGGTGATATTTTACTTTCGGTAAGAGCACCTGTTGGACCGACAAACGTGGCAAATATTGAATGTTGTATAGGAAGGGGATTAGGGGCAATAAGACCGAATACCGATAATACACTTACAAATTATTTACTATACTTTTTTAGAAATTTTGAATTGGAAATTTCACAGAAAGGTAAAGGTAGTACATTTTCTGCTATTACAAAAAAAGAACTTGAAAATACTGATATCCCCC
>JALSTF010000183.1 GCA_026983895.1 Sulfurovum sp. | reverse complement strand
TCGCATTCTGTTTGGCTTCGACCGTAAAGGTGGCATAGATCTCTTCTGCATGAAGTACAGCTGCAAAGAGCAGTACACCCAAAAATATTTTTTTCATCATCTTACAAACTCCCTGGGATCTTTACCCGCATAATAATAGTAGATCGATTTGGCGATCTCATAATCGTACAGCGTTTCTTTGTAGCGTGCTCTGGCAAGGGTAAGCTGTGTCAGCGCATCGAGGTAGGTAACATTGTCCACCATACCCACTTCATACTTTTTCTTGATACTGCCATAGGTGCTTTTGGCTGCTCTGAGGGCACTTTTGGCACTTTTGATCTTGGAACGCTCTGTTTTGAGACGGCTGCGCGAAACCTTGAAATGAAGCCGCTGCTCTTTATCGGCGTAGATCTTCTCCGAATCAAGCGCAAGCTTTTGATAGCGTACCGCTTCACTCTCTTTTTTCAGTTTTCCGTTGTCGAACAGCCGCATGGATGCAGAGAGGGAGAGATGGTTCTGGTGTTCCGGGAAAAAAGCGTTCCCTCCCGAAGGAAATCCGGGAAGGGCTTCTATATCACTATAGGATGCAAGAGAATAGCTGTCTTCCACACTCACATGCGGGATATAGGCTGATTCGATCGCTTTGGCATTCTCCTTGAGTGCTTTGGCATGGGCATGGAGTATCTTGCTCTTTTCATACGCTTCATAGCGGATATGTCTCGGTTCCATCAAATGATTTTCCCGAAGCGTGCCCGCAGGCAGGCCGCTTTGGAGCGCAAGATTCTGGCGATACTGCTCGATGGCCAGTTTCATGCTCTCTATCTTGTAGATATTGTTGTCGTAGGCAGAGCGCAGGCGGTCGACATCTTCCGAAGTTGCCAGTCCTGCACCCGTGAACTTCTCCATCCTCTCGATCTGTGTTTTCAGTTCCACGGAACGTTTTTCCAATGCATGCAGAGTCGCTGTGAACTTCTTGATGGTAAAAAAACTGTCGATGATCTGAAGGGTCACACTCTTTTCAAAGGCCTGTTTTTCATAAAGCGACGCACGGTATTCAAAAGAGCGGGCATTCAATACCGCATCCTTGCGCCCTCCGTCATAAATATCGAAGGCCAGGTGTGCCAGTGCAGAAGAACTCTGTCCCGGAGCGATCACCGTTGTAGGGTCGGTCATTGTATGGGTCGCAGCAATATCCAGTGTCGGCCAGAAATCACTCTGTGCCGCATCGATCTCTTTGGCCTTCGCCTGCGTCTGCAATGTCTTGGCATGGATCATCTGGTTGTGCCGGCCTGCATTTTCTATGTAGTTCTTCAAGCTGTAGCTCTGCGCAGATACAAACAGCGGCAGTATTAAAAACCATACGCGTCTCATTTTTTCTCCTTGGTCTCTATCAGACTGAATATCGTATCGATAGTGTGATTGATCTCTGTTTCGATATCGGGCAGAACATGTGTCGCTGCAGAAGCGATGAAGAGACCGTCTCCAAGACTGAACAGCCCTTTGACAAGATCCCGTCCTTTTGGGGAAATCTCTTTTTTCTCGATACCTTCCTCAATGATCTTTTCAAACCATTGCAAATAGTAGACAAAGCATTCTGTCTGGAAATGAAGCATCTCCTCTTTGGGCGCACTCAGGGAGATCGATATGAAATCCCTGTAAAGCGCTCTCAGGTCACGATCTTCTTCATGGTAGTAGAAAGTATAGAATATTTTGACTTTCTCCCTGGTAGAAGCAGCCTGGGCGATCTTTTCCTCTTTCTTTCTGTTGTGTTCGAGCATCAGGATCGTCACAAGTTCAAAGACGATCTCTTCTTTGTTTTTGAAGTATTCATAGACCGTACCCTTGCCTATACCGGCGCTCACAGCGATCTGAGAAATGGTTACGGTATTGATACTGTTCTGCACAAAAAGATCTTTGCATGCAAGTGCGATATCTTTTTTCTTCTGTGCCTTATCCACAATAATGGCCATCTTTTTCCTTTGACTGACTGTCGGTCAATAAAAAGAAGTATAGCATATTTTTTTTCACTTTTCAATATGGGGGATCTGTATTGCCGTTATCACAAAAGCGGAATGCTCCACACCCAAAGAGCACTATCTTCAT